>CAMCYT010000004.1 GCA_945885485.1 Prosthecobacter debontii | reverse complement strand
GCCGACAGCTTTCTAAATATTCTTTCTTACTAACGTGACTCATGATTCCAGATAATGTTTTCATCCGGTGTCATTCTTTCTGGCGCAACGACCTCTTAAAGCCTCATTTTAAGGCTCTCCCCGGTGTCATTCTACTTGGCGCAATGCGGATTAAATAAATAAATAGCTTTAATATTTACGTCTGCATTTAGAAAAATAACATATGCGCATGAATGGTTCACACCAGCTGCGCAGAAAGCAGTTTTATAAGAATTTGAGTGTAGGTGAGGCGCTGATTTTGTTCGCTGGCTCAGCCTCGAGAAAAACCGCAGATGCGTGCTATCCTTTTTTTACGAATCGGAATTTTTACTATCTCACGGGCATCATCCAGGTGAACAGCATCTTCATGGCCTTCAATCGTGATGGGAAAGTAGAGGAAACTCTTTTTATTCATCCAAAGGATACTATGGCTGAGCGCTGGAACGGTTACCGCATCTCTCATGAGGAGGCAACGGCGAATTCGGGCGTCGAACAGATCATGGATCTCGAGCAGTTCGATGAGGCTCTCTCAGAGATCTTGAAATCGGGATCGGTTTCCGCCCTGTGGTATGATTTTGATAAATACGATGAAGGACGTAAAGACGCTCTTCAAAACAGGCATAGCGAATCCATCTCATCCAATCATCCATCGCTGACATTGAAAAACGCCTATCCGGTGATTTGCGAAGCGCGCACGATTAAGGATGCTGGCGAAATTGCTGAAATTCGGAATGCCCTGAGCGTCACGCGGGATGGAATCCACGCGATGATGAAAGCGGTGAAGCCGGGCATGTATGAATACCAGCTCGAAGGGGTCTTCAATAAAGTCTTGGCCGATGCCGGAGTGCGCGAACCGGCCTTCGCCAATATCGTTTCCGGAGGGCGAAACAATTTCTACATCCATTACGAGGAACCGATGGGAATTCTGAACGATGGCGAAATGATACTTACAGATGTGGGCGCGAGGAAAAACCAATACGTCAGTGATATTTCTCGCCCCTTTCCTGTGAATGGCAAGTTCACGCCTGAGCAAAAAGAAGTATACTCGATTGCACTAAAAGTGAACAAAGAGCTTATGGAACTGCTTGTTCCTGGAAAAATTTCCTTTCCAGAGATCGAGGCCAATTCGCGTCGTCGGGTTGGGGAATTACTGGTTGATGCTGGATACCTCGGCAAGGACGAGGACGTCAGCAAATACTACTGGCATAAAGGCACCCACCACATCGGACTCGATGTCCACGACGTCGGCCCGCCCGGACAACCCATCGCACCCGGCATGGTGTTCACCATCGATGTGGGGATCTATATGGAAGACAAAAACATCGGTTTCCGCATCGAGGACAATGTCGTGATTACTGAGACAGGATACGAACATCTCTCGGCGGATATCGTGCGCGAGATTGATGATGTCGAAGCGATGATGCGTGGGTAGGCGGGTAGTTTTTGGACCGCGCGAGTCCACTCGCGCAGGATGAAAGAGCACGACCACCGACTCCATCGAGGCGTGCTGGAGTCACGCGGTCCATCCACATCTTCACTTCAACTTCTGGCCATCTGCGATTAGTTTCTCGCGTAGTTTTTCATACGGCACTTTTTGCACTGAGACGTTTTCATCGATCGCAAAGCAGGCTGCGGTTCCGGCGCTTTGGCCGAGCACCATGAACACGGGTTCCATGCGGATGGATCCGAATGCAATATGCGAAGCGGATAGCGCCCAAGGCACGAGGAGATTTTCACATTCGCCGATTTTAGGAACGATAGAACGATAGGAAATTCCGTAAGGTTTTCCGTTGAGATGAGTTTGGATGTCGCCTTCGTTCATCACCATTCCGTTATGGATGAAGCGTTGGGTATTGTGAGAATCCAAAGTGTAAGCGCCTTGTCCTACAGGGTCTTCGACCGGGATTTTCAGTTTGCAGTGAGCTTCGTCCATCACGAGATCTGAAACCATTCTCCGAGCCTCACGCACATAGAGGTTATAAGGCCAGTGGCCGTTATTAGGAAACTCATCCTTCGCTAAGCCCAACATTTCATACGATTTTCGAATAGCTTCTGGAACTCGTGGATGATTCTGAACGGTCCATACCAAGCCGAGTTGATAGTCGCGATGTTTTGCTGCCAACACTTCGCGTTCCGCATGACTCAGGGTCGCCCAGTTCCAGTCCTTGTCGTAATTTCCACCGATCAGATCGCATGAAAATCCGCCAGTGTTGTTAGAATCTGATTTGCGGTTCGGCACCATGGTGGTTTTGAAAAATCCGGTCTTCTGGCCAGCTTCGATGGAGCGGAACAACATTTCGAAATCCGCTACGTTATAGTTTTTTGGCTTTTCGATCATGACTCGGTTTTCCGGAACGTCTGTTAGAACCATGCGGTAGCAATAGGCCTGGAGCTTGTCATCACCATCACCGACTTCGCCGCCCATGTCGGGATTTACGCCGGCAAGTAAGCCGCTGCTTGCATCGCCTTTGACGCGATAGGGGTCGATACCTTTGGGTAATTGATTCTTCTTTGCCGCGCCGGTGATACCGTTACCGGTCTCGCCGTATTTCGCATTCGCTTCACGGCCGATTGTGAAAGTGACACCCGCGAGCGGTAGCAGATCGCCTTCGTATGAGGCGTCGATGAACATTTTTCCCTCAACAGCATCTCCGCTTTCTAACAGGATTTTTGAAATTCGGTTGCCATCCATCACCACGCCTTTTTTCAAATTCAAGCGTCCGTTGATAATTTTCACTCCAGCTTCTTTTGCCATCGCATCGAAAATATCCTCGGCGATTTTTGGCTCGAACACGGATGCGAGTTCGTTCTTCGGATTGAACGCCGGGGTGCCTTGGGCCATTTGCGGAAAGCCATCTCGTTTTTCAAGATTCCACGAATCGTCTTTTTGATAATGCAGGTAAGCGGCATGGTAAAAATCCCGCGATAATCCACCGAGAATCGAATCGTTTCCGATATCAGACCAACCGAGTCCACTGCTGGTCAGTCCACCGAGATGGCCGTATTGGGAAACCAGAATCACGCTCTTGCCCATCTTGGCTGCCTGCACCGCTGCGGTCACGCCGCCTGAGGCGTCGCCATAAACCACCACATCGGCTTTGTGATCGGTGGCTGATAGCAATCCGGAAAAAGTCAGCAGAGTCGTTACTGTGAAAAGGGACAGCTTGGATGGAATATTGGGTTTCATGACAAATCGTTTGAGTCGAGCGGGTAGGATACTGAGATCGCTCAGCTGGTTTTTCAATATCCTGAACCTTGCGAGTCACCGAATTAACGCTTACATATGCATTCAATATGAAATCCAAATCTTTTTTCGGCTTATTTGCCGCTCTATGTTTCACCCAATCAGCCATGGCAGAAACCACCGAAAAGCTTCAATGGCTCAGTTACAAAGGCGGGGAAGGCCCAGGGAAAGGTAAACACGTCGTCATCATTGCAGCCGAGCAAGAATACCGCAGCGAGCAAGCGATGCCGATGCTGGCCCGCATTCTTTCCACGCATCATGGTTTTGATACCACTGTGCTGTTCAGCTTGAATGCGGATGGTTTGGTCGATCCTACGCTTCCGACTCCAGATCGCAAAGACGAGACCACTTTTCGAAAGCATAACATTCCCGGCTTGGAGCAACTTGCTAAAGCTGATGTGCTTATCTTGTTTACTCGTCTGATCAGTTTGCCCTTGGAGCAAGAAAAACACATCGTGGATTATTTCGATTCCGGCAAACCCATCATCGCCTTGCGCACGTCCAATCACGGATTCGAGGGTAAACTCGACTACAAAATCAACGACCAACAAGTCACGCTCAGCCAATTTTTTGGCGGGACTTTCATGAATCATCATGGTGAATGGCAGGCCGATTCCACCCGCGGTGACATCGTTCCAGAAATGAAAGCGCATCCCATCGTCACTGGCGTGAAAGACATTTGGGGTCTGACCGATGTGTATCGCACGTTTCCTGTAGGCGGATCTCTGCCAGAAGGTTGCACGGCTCTCGTTTATGGTCAGCCGCTGATCGGGCGTGAGCAAGGTGGCGCGAACAACCCTGAAAAAGAACCGCTCCCTGTCGTTTGGTTCAAAAACTGGAAAACCAGCACTGACAAAGAAGCCCGCGTGCTGCATTCCACTATGGGCAGCAGTAAGGATTTCCAAAGCCCTGGCCTGCGCCGGCTCGTCATCAACGGCGTGTATTGGTGCTTGAAAATGGAAGACAAAATCAAAGCGGATAGCAGTGTCGAATACGTCGGTGAATATCAACCGCTCTCTCATGGATTTCATCACGAAAAACTCGGCGTGGTGCCGCGTCCTGTGTCATATTACCGCTGAAACTTTTTCCTATAACCCCACATCCTTATGAAATCCAAAATCTTATCTTGCTCCGTCCTCGCCACTCTTCTGTTAGGAGTCGCTTTGCTTCACGCCGCTGAAACCATGATTGATCCAAAGGCAAAAACTACAGACAAAAAACAAGTGGTCGATTCCATGACTGGCTATCGTGACACATTGTTGTTTTACACCTTTGCCGCTGAAAAAGCGGTCTTCGTCGTAAGCATCGATAACAAGAGTGAAAAATTTTCCATGACCGGAAAGCTCTATGTCTTCGCTAAAGAAACCACCGCTGAAGGCTTCGAAAAATGGATCAACAACCAACATTCTGATGGTCTTTTTCCTGATGTCCCAGAGCCAGTTGCAACCCATGACATCCCAGCCGCATCCTTTTCATTGGTCTCCCAAAAAATGGTAGAAGCGATCAAGAATGAGAATTTCGGATCGTTCAAACGCTACGACGTGGAATTCAAAATCGAAAAGGTCCCAGCCTTCGGTGAAATCAAAATCAAAGACTTCACCGACACCGCAAGCGTCCACATCAAAATCTAAGCAAGGAGGGGCGGCATTTTGCCGCCCTTCTTTTATTACCTTCCTAATACGCCACCGCCGCCGTTGTCATTATTCGGGGGGTTGTTCTTTTTCTCTCTTTCGGCGCGCTCTTTTTCGCGGCGTTCCTTATCATGATCTCTGCCTTGATCTTTTCCCTCATCTTTTTTACGCGCTTCGTCGTATGTCTTGCGGAGTTCGTTATTTAAGTTGTGGTTCTCAATACTCAATTTTTCGGTGGCGTTTTGAGCATCATTTTTCGTGCGGGTTGCTAACAATATAGCTTTTTCATTCGCGTCGAGTTTGGAAATTAACCCAGCGACATCTCGGTCGCGTGTTTTATCCATCATGCCTTTACGGTCTGATGCATAGCCGGCGTATCTGAGAGTCATTTCCGCTAGGTAGACATCTGAACTGGCGGTGCTGGCGATTTGTTTGGCTTCAGCTAAAGCATCGGGATTCGTAGCTTCTTCAGCTTTACGAAGCACGTTCGTCCAAGCTTCAGCGGCTTTTTTATTGGCGGCCATCAACGCCGCGCAGAGATCCGGTTGCTTTTCTTTTGCCGAGCCGAATTTTTCCTCAAGACGTTCAGTGTTCGAGTGATTTTTCACGCTTTCTTGAGCTCGTGTACGCTCTTTGGCAATAGCCTCTCTCATCCAGTCTTGTTGCTCGCCTTTATCGCCTGCCGTCGCAATGCAGACGGGGAGCATAATGATTAACATTAAGTATTTGATAGCTTTCATATCGGTTTATTGGGTTCTAGTTAAGTTTAATAACGATTTGTAGCATCTAGCAGACGAAGCAGTGCTGGAAAAGTAAAAAAGACAAGGAGAGGCTGCATTTTGCCACCCTCTTGAAAATCTGGGCAGCGCCGATGCGTCGGGGCCGCCTTTCCTTGTGAAATTATATTAAGGGACGATCACCACTTGTCCGGCTTCGGCGCCGGTGGTGATTTCGGTAATTTCGTTATTAGATTTTCCGCGGGTGACGACCCGGTGCTCGGTTTTTCCATCGGCGAGTCTCACCTCGATGGTCCAGCCTTTGGCTCCGAGCTCGATGGCTTTGGTGGGCACGGCGATGGCTTTTTCGTTGCTGTAGGAAATGATTTTCACATTCAGCGATTGGCCGGCAGCAGGCGTAAGTGATTTTGGCCATTCCGCTGTAAACGTTGTGGAGTAGGTGCCTTGGAGATTTGGAATTTCGGAAGATTTGGAAAGCGTCACAGGAATCAAAACATCATCTTTTCCATCAAGCACCGCGAAACCTTTCGCGCCTTTCGCGAGAGCCTCAGCATCGGCTTGGGTGGCGAGAGCTTCGACCATCAACTTGGAAGTTGCGGGAATGAAACACGCGAGATTTTTCCCAACGGGAACCGGACTTTTTGGAACTAAAGCTTTGATGATATCACCCGTCACCCAAGTTCCGTTTTCGATGGCACCAAAATAAAACAAACCGTCAGCTGGCGCTTTGATTTCGAAAAGTTTGCGATCTTGTTCAAGATCGGCGAGTTCCTCGCGCTGGCGCTTCAGGGAGGTTTTCAGTTTTTCCATTTCGATTTTTTTAAGCTCCAGCGAACGCGGCAGGTCTAGTTTGGCTTTGGAAAGTTGCAGCGCGGTATCATCGCGCTTTTCTGTTAGAGCAATCAGCTCACGTGGCAGCGCGACCGCTTTTTTGCGTTTGTGATCGAGAGCCTCCATCCGCAACGCGAACTCGGCATATGCCACAGAGTCACGTTGTTTCTTCAAAATGATTTCCTCGGTATCTTCGGTGATGTCATCTGCTTCATACATTTTAAGGAGCTGCTTGAGTTCTTCTTGGTAAGAAGTGAGAATTTGCTCTTGGCGTTTCAAGCTTTGATCCGCCGATTCCTCGTCGGCTTTGCGACGGGTATCCTGAAAATAAGCTAGCTCCTCAGCCGCCATTTTCGCCCCCCGCTCCATACGCAGCAGTAGCTCTGGAACTGTCTTTTCTAAAGTGGAGAGATCGAGCTCAGCTTGCGCCATTCCAAGCTCAGCGACCGTGAGGGCTTGTTTGGAATCGGCAAGTTTGCGATCAACGGCATCGGTTTCGAAAGCGATCAACGGCTCACCTTTTTTGATCGTACTGCCATGACTGGCGATGGATACGATTTTGAAAACCTCCCACGCTTTGGCATCCAGACGGATCGTTACGACAGATTCAGGTAAGACGGTCGCTTTTAGGCTGTGGCTGACGGTAAAAGGTTTTGTCTCCAGCGTGAGCTCGCCTGCATGGGCGGCAGTGACGAGTAGGGCAGGGAGTAAATAATGGAATGCGGTCATGATCGTGATTGCAGGATGAATAAACACAGGAACAATAACAACTCAAGCGACACCTCGTGATTTCCTCGCCAACCAGATCGGCAGAAAACGGGGTTTTTTCGCCATCGGCGATGAGGGCACGAAATGTTCAACGACCTCGTAGCCATCGCGCTCAAGATTGCGTGTCAGGTTCGCAACGGGGCGGGTTGAAGCAATCGCCAACAAGCCGCCGGGCTGTAGCGCTTCGTAGGTTGCGGCGATCCAACGTTTGTCGTTTACGAAAAGTCGTTGTTTCCCAGCCAGCGGTGCGGAGTCGAGATGGATCAGGATGGCGTGCAAGCATCCGGACTGTTTGTTGAGCGCTTCCGCACCGGGATCGTTTTCAATGACCACTCGCGGATCATTGAGAGGAGTTTCAGGAAAAAATTGGCGATTCCAATCGATGAGCTCTTTGCGGTTTTCTGCGACGGTGTAAACCGCACGTTTCTGCGGCAGTTCTTGGATGATGGATTGCAACATGTGTCCAAGGCCGAGGCCTATCAGCCAAACCCGTGGTTGACGCGCGGGGCGGAACGGCGCTGCGGCAAGTTTTGTCAACTCTTCTTCCGAAGATCGCGTGCTGGGTCCGCAGATCTGCTGACCCTCTACGAGTAAGTAACGACGACCGTCGTGTTCTTGAAGTTCGAGAGGTGAGCCATCGGCTACGATGGTTGCGGCTAATGTGATACGTGGTTTCATGTCGGCTTACTGCTTGCTAGAATGAACAATTTCTGATAATCGACAACCACCATGTCAGAAGAATCATCAACTCCCGAATCGTCCACGCCTCCAGAACAGGCAACAACTCCCCCAGTTCAGCCACCAACAGCTCCTGCTCCAGCGGTGTATACCAAAGAGCAGAAAGATAAAAAAATGATCGCTGGGATATTGGCAATCCTTCTCGGTTCATTTGGCATCCACAAATTTGTTTTAGGTTACACCGTGGAAGGCGTCATTATGTTGGCCATCGGATTCGTAGGTTTATTTGTCTGCGGACTACCTACAATGGCTGTTGGCATTATAGGCGTTATCGAAGGAATTCTCTACCTCACCAAATCCGATGACGAATTTGTCGCAACCTATGTTGTGGGTCGTAAAGGCTGGTTCTAAAAATCAGGAATCAAACATTCAACTTCTAAAAAGAAAACCTCGGCCAGTGAAGGCCGAGGTTTTTTAGGTTTTGAAGATCTTTTGTTTAGCGGTGAACCGCTAATACATTAGAGGCTTCCTTTAAGAACGGAGGATGCTTTGAAACCAACCGACTTGGATGCGGCGATTTTAAGAGCTTCTCCAGTCTTCGGATTGCGGCCCATACGAGCTGCACGCTTTTTAACCTCGAAAGTGCCAAATCCGATGATCTGGACTTTCTTGTCTTTTTTCACGCCTTTTGCGATCGAGTCGAGGACTGCGTCGAGGGCTTGTTCAGCGGCACGCTTGGTTGCGTCTGCTCCGAGGGCTTTTTGGATGGATTCAATAAGTTCTGCTTTGTTCATGGCAAAAGCGTTTGTGCGAATCGTGCCGCTTTTTGGCAAGACAAAATCTTCAATAAACATAAGGATTTTTTTCAAGGCACTGCTTGACTTTCTCCTGATTTCTCGCTTGTGCGCCCTGAATTGACGGCGGTCGGTCGGTTGGGCGCTGCGTTTCTAACAGAAATTGTTTCGCGTTATGTGTGTGCGGTTAGGCTATTTCTAACAGGAAAAATAGAAGTCACTGAGAGCGTGACCTTGGGACCGCGAGTTTCCAGTCTCGCATGTGCATGAATGAGTATGAGCGATATTTAGACTCAATTCTGATTCATTCAATTGCACACGAGTCTGGAGACTCGCGGTCCTAGAGACGTACACGCGCAAACACCAAGCAGAAAATTTTGGTTTTCTGAAATGGTGTTGTTCGATGGAGTTACGGGTTTGTGACATAAAACCCCTGATTCCACGCGGATTTTCCACCCAAAATCCGACTTTGTGAAAATTTTCACAAATAGCTCTTGCGGTGTATAGGGGGGATAGCTATCACCCGTCGCCTCACTTTCCCTGTATTCACCCATGACGCGTTTTTTAGTCACAACTTTAGGCCTCTGGCTTCTGGCCTTCGCATCGGCTTTCGGTGCGGAAGGTGCGCATCATGCATTGCCATTGGATGCACAGCCCCTTCACGAATCGCTGCCAATTACCAACTCCATCACCATGGTTTGGCTGGCTGTTATCTTGATCGTTATTTTCTGTCAGATTGCGACTCGCAAAATGAGCCTTGTCCCGACTGGATTTCAAAACTTTGCGGAGTGGGTGGTTGAGTCTCTCTATACCTTCCTTGAAGGACTGATGGGAGCTCACCTGACCAAGCGCACGTTCTGGTTCTTTGGTTCGATTTTCTTCTTTATCTTAGTTACCAACTATCTCGGGCTTATCCCAGGAGTCGGCACAGTAACTTATGGAGGGACGCCTATCCTCCGTGGCGGTAATGCTGACATCAACATGACCGCAGCAATGGCATTCACCTTTGCGATCCTCTGGATCTACTGGGCGATCTCGGAAAACGGCCTGAAAGGCTTTATCGCACACATTTTCGCCCCGAAAGGCGTCAAAGGCTTCTTGTTCTGGACGCTGATGCCGTTGTTCATTTTCGTCGGCTTTCTTGAAATCATTTCCATTGCCATCCGCCCCGTCGCTCTCTCCTTCCGTCTTTTCGGTAATATATACGGTGGCGAACAGACACTTGAGAAGCTGATGGCGCTGGTGCCAGATTACCTCGCGTTCCTTCCTTCGCTTCCGTTCTACTTTATGGAGCTCCTCGTCGGCTTCGTCCAAGCGCTAGTATTCACCCTTCTTTGCGCGATTTTCCTCAAACTCATCTGCGACCATGGAGATGAGCACGAATCGCACTAAACCATCTCCGCATTCAGACCATGTCACAGCACGTGGGGGATGCAGAAAAACAACACAAAACAAAACAAACTATATGATGACTAAAGCATTCGCAGTAGCCCTCGCCGCCCTCGGTGGTGGCATTGGTATCGGTCTTCTTGGATCCAAGGCAGCAGAAGCAACGGGCCGTAACCCCGGTGCAGCTACCCCAGTCCTCGTGATTTCGATCATTCTTGCAGCACTTATCGAGGGTATCTTTATCCTCACCGCATTCGCAGTGCCGTTCTAAGCATTTTGCTGCGTGTGCCTCTGGGCGCACGCAGCTTCCCCCTTTCTTACTTCTTCATTTTCCAAACGACTTACCAGCCATGATGACCTTACTTGCAACAGCAGCCGAACACCCGAATGCCCTTGAGGCTCTCTCGAAGACCTTCGGACTACACGGTGCGTTTTTTGCCGCACAGGTTGTCAATTTCTTCTTGGTCATCATTGTTCTCAAGAAATTCGCCTTCGGCCCGATTCAAGCCATGCTAGAGCAACGCCGCGAGCGCATCGTCGCCGGCGAAGAGAAATTGAAGCGTATCGAGAAGCAACTTGCTGACTCCGAAGCCACCACCGCTGCCGCCATCGCCAAGGCAAACGAAGATGCAATACGTCTAGTAGCAGAGGCCAAACAAGGTGCCGCTGCTTTCACCGAGCAAAAAGCTCAAGAGGCAATCGCCCAAGCACAACAAATCCTCACGAAGGCAGAAGCCGCTGCCAACGCCGACCGCGAGCGCATCTCCGCCGAGCTCAAACGCGAATTCGGCCGTCTCGTCGCAAGCACCACTACACAAGTCACCGGCAAAGTCCTCACCTCCGATGACCAACACCGCATCAACGCAGAGGCCCTCGCTAAAGTCGGCAACTAATCCCTCGATTTCTTTCCTAACCAGACAACGATGAAAATTTCCAAAATCGCCGCTGCCACCGCTCGCCGCCTGTTCGGCTTGTGCCAAGTGAACGGCCAGCTTGACGACAACAAGCTGCGGGATCTGGTTTCCAAACTCATCGCCGCAAAACCCCGTGATTTTCAAGCGATCCTAGCTTCGATCCAACGTCTCGTGCGTCTTGAAGAAGCTCGCCGTGCGGTCACCGTCGAGAGTGCAGTCGCACTCGATGCCGCAGAGCGCCAGAAAGTTGAGGCAGGCCTAACTAAAGACTACGGCAACAAACTTACCATCGAATACAAAATCAACCCGGAGCTCCTAGGTGGGCTTCGTATCAAAGTCGGCGACGACGTTTTGGACGGCTCCGTCCAAGGCCGTATCGACCGCCTCTCCAAAGCATTCTAACATTTCCTTTTTCACCATTCACTACTCACTCCTCACCCTTATTTTATGAGCAGCATCCTCCAGGACATCGAAAAACAAATCGCCGGCATCAGCTCGAGCGTTGAGAAAACCAATACCGGCACCGTCCGTAAAGTCGGTGACGGCGTCGCCATCGTCGAAGGCCTTTCCGACGTCATGCTCAATGAAATGATTGAGTTCGATGGCGGTGTGACTGGCATGGCGCTGAACCTTGAGGAAAGCGAAGTAGGTGTCGTTCTTCTTGGTGATTACGCTTCCGTAACCCAAGGCGCAACCTGCCGCACCTCCGGTAAACTCCTTTCCATTCCTGTCGGTGAAGCTCTTCTCGGTCGCGTGGTTAACGCCCTCGGCGCACCCATTGACGGCAAAGGCGAAATCGCTGCATCCGCTCAATACCCGATGGAGAAAATCGCTCCTGGTATCATCAAACGGAAATCCGTTTCCGTTCCAGTGCAGACCGGTATTATGGCGATCGATGCCATGGTGCCAATCGGCCGCGGTCAGCGCGAGCTGATCATCGGTGACCGTGCCACCGGCAAAACCACCATTGCTGTGGACACCATCATTTCTCAAGCCCAGCAAAACAAAGCTGCTGAGCAAGGCAAGCTGCAGAACTACAAGCCGATGTTTTGTATCTACGTTGCCATCGGTCAGAAACTCTCCAACGTCGCCCGTATCCAGAAAATCCTCGAAGACGCCGGCGCGATGGAATACACCACCATCGTTTCCGCTTCCGCTTCGGACGCAGCTGCCATGCAGTTCCTCGCTCCATACGCGGGTTGCGCGATTGCTGAATACCTCATGGATAAAGGTCAGGATTGCTTGATCGTGTTCGATGACCTTTCCAAACACGCCGTGGCTTATCGTCAAGTTTCCCTCATCCTTCGCCGCCCTTCCGGTCGTGAGGCTTATCCAGGTGACGTTTTCTACCTTCACTCCCGTTTGCTCGAGCGTTCCGCTCGTCTTACCGATGCAGCCGGTGGCGGTTCACTCACCGCTCTGCCTATCATTGAAACGCAAGCAGGCGACGTTTCCGCATACATCCCGACCAACGTGATCTCGATCACCGACGGTCAGATCTATCTTGAAACCGACCTTTTCTACCAAGGTATCCGCCCCGCGATCTCGGTTGGTCTCTCCGTTTCCCGCGTCGGCTCCGCTGCGCAAACCAAGACGATCAAATCGGTTGCAGGAACCACCAAGCTCGACCTCGCCCAATACCGCGAGCTTCAGGCCTTCGCTCAGTTCGGTTCCGATCTCGATGCACAGACCAAGAGAAAACTTGAGCGTGGTGCTCGTATCGTTGAGCTCTTCAAGCAAAACCAATACTCCCCACTCGCGATGGAGATGGAGTCGATCTACCTCTTTGCGATGCAGAACGGTTACTTCGACGACGTGGCAGTGAAAGACATCGGCCGTTGCCAAGACGCGATGGGCGAATTCTTCAACACCCGCAAAGGCGACATCCTCGACAAGATCCGTAACGAAAAACCAGATCTCAAGAAAGACGCCGTCATGGTCGACACCGTCAAACAAGCCATCGACGACTTCAAGAAGAGCTGGAAATAAATTTCCGTTAGAAGTTATTAGTTAAAAGACTCAGAATCGGCACTCTTCACTAATAACAAATAACTCATAACCTTTAACATTTTACGCAGTAAAAAATGGCCAACCTCCGAGACATCCGCCGCCGAATTAAATCGGTCAAGAACACCGCCCAGATTACGCGGGCGATGCAGCTTGTTGCGGCCGCGAAGATGAAAAAAGCCCAAGACCAAGCCATGGCTGGTCGGGATTATTCATCCCAGCTCAACGCCGTCTTGAGTGACATCTCCGCAAACTTCGCAGATGAGGTTTCACATCCGCTCCTCGAAGCTCGGGAAGGTAACCGCGAGCTCGTCCTTGTTGTTTCAACCGATAAAGGCCTTTGCGGTCCGCTCAACACCAACCTCGCCAAAAAACTCCGCGCCGAAACTTCTGCCACTGCCGACTACGTCACCGTGGGTCGTAAACTTCGCATCATGCTGGAGAAATTGGGCAAGAAAATCCTCGCCGACTACTCGGTGAAAGATCCGGTTCCGTTTGCAGATGCTCGCGCGATCGCAGCTCTCCTCACCAAACAATTCACCGAAGGAAATTACGATAAAGTTTCCATCGTCTACACCCGTTTCGTGAACACCTTGACTCAAGTCCCTGAGGTCAAACAACTCCTGCCCGTGCTTCCACCCGTTCTGACGGAGGATTCAGGTGCCATCGATGGTGACAGCAAGGATTCGCTATTCGAGCCTTCGGTTGACGAAGTCCTCGCATCCATCCTTCCGCTTTACGTGAACTTCCAAGTCTATCAAGCGCTTCTCGAATCCCGCGCCACCGAGCACTCTGCGCGTATGGTCGCGATGAAAGCCGCTACCGATAACGCCAAAAAATTCATCAAAGAGCTCACCCTCGAATACAACAAGGTCCGCCAAGGCGCGATCACCGCCGAACTCCTAGAAATCACCACCGCCATGAAGGCGATGGAGTAACACTAAGTTTGCTAGTTTCTAGTTTTCAGTGTTATGCAAATACCGAAAACAAAACTGGCGCCACACAACATCTCTTCCCTGAACACTGAAAACTTCAAACTAGCAACCTCCTAATGAGCAACCAAGGAACCATCGTCCAAATCATCGGCGCCGTCATCGACGCTGATTTCTCCAAAGCCAGCAAACTGCCGGAAATCTACAACGCACTTGAGATCAGATACGTTCTCAACGGTGTCGATACCAAGCTGGTTCTCGAAGTTCAACAACACCTAGGCGACGGCTGGGTGCGCGCGGTTGCGATGTCCACCACGGACGGTCTCAAGCGCGGCATGAGCCTCACCGATACCGGTAAAGCCATCGCTGTTCCTGTCGGCAAACAAGTCCTCGGACGTATCTTTAACGTCACCGGTGATCTCGTGGACGAAAACGTGCCGCTTGCTGATGACAACCATCGTTCTCCTATCCATCGTCCAGCTCCTTCTCTAACAGACCAATCCGCTGCGACCGAAGTTCTCGTGACCGGTATCAAAGTCATCGACCTTATCTGCCCGCTGCTCAAGGGTGGTAAAGGTGGTATGTTCGGTGGTGCAGGTGTGGGTAAAACCGTGGTTATCATGGAGCTCATCAACAACATCGCGAAAGCACACGGTGGTTTCTCCGTCTTCGCTGGTGTGGGTGAACGGACCCGTGAAGGTAACGACCTCTACTGGGAAATGATCGAGTCCGGCGTTATCGCCACTGAGAAGGACGAAAAAGGTCATCCAAAACTCGATGCCAAAGGCAACCCAGTGCTCGCCGCTGAAGGTTCGAAAGTGGCTCTTTGCTACGGCCAGATGAACGAGCCTCCAGGTGCTCGTCTCCGCGTTGCTCTTTCCGCTCTCACCATGGCGGAATACTTTCGTGACGAAGAAGGCCAAGACGTTCTTCTCTTCGTCGATAACATCTTCCGTTTCTCCCAAGCAGGTTCAGAGGTTTCCGCGCTTCTTGGCCGGACTCCTTCCGCTGTGGGTTACCAACCAACTCTCTCGGAAGAAATGTCCGTTCTCCAAGAGCGTATTACTTCCACTAACAAAGGATCGATCACCTCGATTCAAGCCGTTTACGTTCCTGCGGACGACTTGACCGACCCAGCTCCTGCCAACACCTTCGCTCACCTTGACGCAACGGTGGTTCTTGAGCGTTCGCTCGCAGAACAAGCGCTCTTCCCAGCGGTTGACCCTCTCGCATCCACTTCCAAAGCACTCGCTCCAGAAGTTGTCGGTGCAGAACATTACAAAGTCGCTCGTGGCGTTCAGCTCGTGCTTCAGCGTTACAAAGACCTTCAGGACATCATCGCGATTCTTGGTATGGACGAGCTCAACGACGAAGACAAGATGACCGTTTTCCGCGCTCGTAAGATTCAACGTTTCCTCACCCAGCCTTTCCACGTTGCAGAGATCTTCACCAACGTTCCCGGCGCACTCGTTTCCCTCGAAGATACCGTAAAAGGCTTCGGAGAAATCCTCGACGGCAAATGGGACGACGTTTCAGAAGGTAACTTCTACATGAAAGCTGGCATCGACACTGTCTCCCGCGACTAATCGTCCCGTTAAACGTTAATAGTTATTTGTTAGAAGTGAAAATTCTTCCCAATAACTTTTAACTAATAACCTATAACTAATAACTTCTATGCTTCATCTCGAAATCGTCACACCTGAGAAAAAGATTTTCTCGGACACCGTCGAAAACGTCTATCTGCCAGGCGCAGATGGAGAGATGGGGATTTTACCAAGCCACGCCGGCTTGGTCACTGCCCTTCAGCCAGGTGAGCTTCGCTACCTGCGTGAAGGTAAGGTCAACACTTTGGCGATCGGTTCCGGCTTTGCCGAAATCGGCCATGACAAAGCGGTCGTCTTGACCGACATGGCACTTGGCGAATCTGAAATCGACGAGCACGCCACCGAGGAAGCGATCAAACGCGCCGAGGAAAAACTGCAAACCATCGATCACAACATGGATGCAGAAGAAGTTGCTTACCTCCAAGGCATCATCTCCAAGCAATCCGCTGCACTCCGCTTCAAGCGCAAGTATCAGCATTAACCGAGCGTAGTGAACCGAGGTCAAAATAGACATTCATCAATTGAATGTAGATGTTTGATCTAGAGCCGGCTCTGCAAACTACTTAGATATGAGCCTGTAGACACACCCGTGGTGTCTGGCGAAATTGTGGTTGGCGTGGTGAATATCACTTTTAGGTTAAAGGCCGAGACAACTCGCCGCAGGCTTTGGACGGTCGACGATTCGGGCTGCGACTGGATTAGCGCGGTCCATGTTTTAGCACGGGTCACTGATCACTTACCCAAGATTCGTGTAAACGACTTGGACATCATCGTCGTCTTCGATTTTATCTAACAAGTTTTCGACATCTTCCATCTGTGCTTCGGTGAGTTCGACGGGTTGAGTCGGTACGCGTTGGAGGCCGGATTTGGTGGCGGCTATTCCCTGTGCTTCGAGAGCTGAGGTCAGGCTGGCGAAAGAAGTGTAAGCGCCAAAAAGAGTGACGACGCCTTCATCGACTGAGAGTTCTTCAAGTCCGGCATCGATGAGTTCGAGTTCCAGTTCTTCGAGGTCCCTGTCAGCTGGAACGGGAAACTCGATTACGGTTTTGCGAACGAACATAAAATTTAATGCGCCGCTGGGAGCGATTTCGCCGCCGTTTTTGCCGAGGATGACTTTGAGATTTCCGACTGAGCGATTCGTGTTATCGGTTGCGCATTCGATGTAGAATAAAGAGCCATGCGGTCCTTTGGCTTCGTAGAACACTTCGGTGATTTCGGAAGCGTCTTTGCCAGCTGCGCGCTTGATGGCGTTTTCGATGTTATCTTTTGAAAGGTTAGCGGCCTTCGCGTTTTGAATGGCTACGCGGAGCGGTGCGTTGGATTCTGGATCCGGCCCACCGTTTTTCGCGGCAAGCGTGATCGACTTCGCCAGTTTTGGGAAAATCTTCGACATGGTCGCCCAACGCGACTCTTTCGCCCGTCGTCTGCACTCGAACGCTCTTCCCATGGTTTTAGGATTAGTTAGTCACACGCATCGGCATGAGGACGTAGAGGAAAGAACCTTCGATACGGATGACGCCGGGGCTCATTTCATCGATGAGATCGAGATAGATGTTATCGGTGTCGAGCGCGCGAAGCGGAGCTTGCAGGAACTCAGGATTGAAAGCGATTTGCATGTCCGGTCCGCTGTAGATGACTTCGAGGGTTTCCTGGGCTTCACCGACATCGGGTGAGTTTGCGGAAACTTCGATTTGGTTTTCCGAGAAGATCAGCTTCACGGAATTTGATTTATCGGAAGAGAGGAGGGAAACGCGGCGGACGGTTTCGAGGAGTTGCTCGCGAGAAATGACCACGCGCTCATTGCTGTCGCCGGGAATGACTTGGCGGTAGTTCGGGTAGTTGCCTTCGATGAGTTTGCTCGCAAGCAGTGTGTCGCCGACCGTGAAGGAAATTTGGCTGTCGCTGAGTTTCACTTCGACCTCACCGGAATCTCCTAACAAGCGCTGAATTTCTTGGACAGCTTTGGAAGGAATGATCACGTCGGTTTCGTGTGAAGCAGGAAACTCAAGATCCATATCGGCCATTGCCAAGCGGCGGCCATCTGTTGCGACCAGTGCCAATTTACCTTCGCGGAAAGATGCGAAGATTCCGTTGAGCACGTAACGTGTTTCGTCAGTAGAGATGGCGAATGAAGTTTTCTTCAAGCCGTTCTTCAGTTCGAATTGTGGAATTTTGAATGTTTTCGCGCCTTCGAAGTTTGGAAGAGGTGGGAACTCGGAATCGCTGAGTCCGATAATTTTGAAAGTGGACGCGCCGCTTTTGATCGTTGCGTAATTTTTCGAATCCACTGTGACTTCGACCTCACTGGATGGTAGTTCGCGCACGATGCTGACAAGGCGTTTGGCTGGAAGTGTGGTTGCTCCTTCTTTGTCGATGGATGCTTCAACCGAGCCAGTGATGCCGACATCAAGGTCGGTCGTGGTGAAAATCAAACGTCCACCTTTCGCGACGAGTAGAACGTTGGAAAGGATGGGCAGGGTGGTCCGAGAACTCACCACGTGCTGAACTTTTTGCAAACCTTCCAGGAATACTTCTTTGGAGATACTGAACTTCATAAGTGGGGCGACATTGCTATGTCTTGGAATGAGTTTCTTTTTTCACCTTGGCTTGGCAAGCTTTCAGTCACGAGATTTCCAGAAATCTTTCATCGGGATCACAAGATGTGGGTGTGTATCTGGAATACCCCACATTTTGTGGTTTTGGGAAACTCTTCTCAATAAATTGCAATCCGTAGAAATTTCGCCTCGCCCCCGAGGCCGCTTGCTGACAATTTTCCCGCATGAACCGCATCCTGCCATTGGCCTTGTTTACATTTTTGGTGATTATCTTCCGCTGCATTGGTAGCAAGTTTCCAGAAACCCTGCCGAATTTTCAACCGCTTGCCGCTTTGTTCTTCTGTGGCGCGATCATGGCGAAGGACTGGCGGGCTTGGGCAATTCCTGCCGCCGCATGGCTGGTGACTTATCCGGTCAATGCAATCATCACGGGAAATGCTCAGTTTCTTGAGCCTGAGGCATTCACCATCACCGCTGTTGCATTTGCTGTGGTTTTCTTTTTTGGAAAATCCATGGCTCCGAAGCATATCGCGACCACGCTCGCTGGTGCGGTGGTTGCAGCGTTGATTTTCCACCTGATTACCAACCTCGCCGCATGGATCGGCAGCCCGATGTATCCAAAAACTTTCGAAGGCGTGGTCCAATCGCTCTGGACCGGCCCAGTGGGAAGCCCGGTTCCATCATGGGTGTTCTTGCGCAATATGGTTGGAGCGAATCTCATCTTCACCGCTATTTTCCTTTCGGCACGTTTTGCGCTTCCAAGTTTTTCCGCTGCTCCTGCAACGAGCCCAGCGAGATAAAACTTGCCGCCCGCGCCAGCTACCTTTACGCAGCATCCGATTTCACCAACTGAACGCTCCACATGTCCGACCTTAATTTCGCCGCATCGCCCATCAACCAATCTCTAACGATCGAGAGAAAAATTGAGCTCTACACCCAGATGGTGCGCATCCGCCGGTTTGAACAGGTCGCTCTCGCAAACTATCAGAAGCCCGGCCGCATGGGTGGTTTCCTGCATTTGTATATCGGACAGGAATCCGTCGCGGTCGGCACCCTTTCTCTCGCTGGTGAGCATGATCACAACATCACTGCGTATCGTTGCCACGCACACGCGCTCGCATCCGGGATGTCCATGAATGAATGCATGGCGGAAATGTTTGGAAAACAAACGGGTTGTTCAAAAGGCAAGGGCGGCTCGATGCACTTCTTCGCGCCTGATAAAAATTTCTGGGGAGGTCACGGTATCGTTGCTGGTCAGACGCCGCTTGGCCTCGGCCTTGCATACGGGTTGAAATATCTGGGTAGAGAAGGTTGCTGCCTTACCTACCTCGGCGATGGTGCGGTGAACCAAGGTTCTTTCCACGAATCCCTCAACCTCGCTGCTCTATTTGAAATCCCTGTGGTTTACATCATCGAAAACAACGGTTACTCGATGGGTACTTCACAGAAGCGCTCCTCTTCTTACACCGGCTGCCTCGCTCAACGCGCCGAGGGCTATGCGATTGAATGGGATGTTGTCGATGGTTCCGACATCTACGAAGTTCGCGCGAAAACTCACATCGCCATGGAGCGCGCGCGCAAAGAGCACAAACCGACTATTCTTGAAATCGATACCTACCGCTACTACGGCCACTCGGTTGCGGATGCGAATTTTAAAAAATATCGTACTCCTGAAGAGATTGAAAACTACAAGAAGAACCACGATCCAATCCATGTTTTCAGAAGCAGACTCGTTGCCGAAGGCGTGCTGAACGATGAGCTGATCGAAAGCATCAACAAGAGCGCCAAAGAAGAAGCCGATGCGTCCGTGGTATTCGCAGAGGAATCTCCAGCCCCGACCATCGCAGATATTTCCACCGATGTGTATTGGGAAACCGACAACCAAACCGAAGCCTCAAAAATCGGCCATCACTTCTTCGCTTAATTTCTTCGCACCTAATATCCAATTTCTCAATCTCCAATCACTTTTCCTAAAATGCGCACACTGACCTACCGTGAAGCCCTCCGTGAAGCCATGGACGAAGAACTCGCCCGCGACGAAAACGTCGTCATTATGGGTGAAGAAGTCGCCCAATACAATGGTGCCTACAAAGTCACCGAAGGCCTGTGGGCAAAATGGGGCGACAAACGTATCGTCGACACCCCGATTTCTGAAGCCGGTTTCATCGGCATGGGTATTGGTGCATCGATGCTTGGCGTTCGCCCGGTGATGGAGCTGATGTTCTGGTCTTTCCATTCGGTTGCTTTCGACCAGCTCGTCAATAACGCCGCCTGCGTTCGTTACATGTCTGGTGGTCTTTGCAGTTGCCCCATCGTTGTTCGCGGTCCGGCAAACGGCGGCACCAACGTAGGCGCTACTCACTCACACATTCCTGAAGGTATGTTTGCTGCGTTTCCTGGGCTTAAAGTCTGTGCGCCTGCAACTCCGGCAGACGCAAAAGGCCTCTTGAAAGCCGCGATCCGCGATAACGATCCCGTCTATTTCATGGAGAACACCTTGCTCTACGGAAACGTTGGCGAAGTGCCAGATCCAGCCGATGGCGATTTCGTGATTCCTCTCGGCAAAGCCGATATCAAACGCGAAGGCAAAGACATCTCTATCATCGCTCACGGCCGCTCCGTGATCCACGCACTTGCTGCTGCGGAAACTCTTCAAGCTGAGCACGGCATCAGCGCCGAAGTCCTCGACCTCCGCTCGATCCGTCCGCTCGATGTCGATGCGATCCTCGCTACGGTCGCCAAGACCCACCGTGTGCTTCTCGTCGATGAATCCAAACCTTTTGGCGGTGTCTCCGCGATGGTTTCCCATCTTATCCAAGAACACGCCTTCGATGAGCTTGATGGACCCATCAAACGCGTTTGCACCATCGACGCCCCAGCGATCTATTCTCCACACATCGAAAACGAGCAACTCCCGAACCCAAAACGGATCGTGGAGAAAGTGCTTACGATGGTTTGATCGTAAGTTCTAATATTTCGGGTTCACGATCACTTCATCCAGCATCACTTTTTCCTCCGCTGTTGCGATCTCGATCTTGATGTAGCGGGCGGGTGTATTTGCTTCATCCGTCAATACCAGCACACCCCGAGGTTTGCGGGTCTTGTCATCGAACGCGGCTTTTGCAGTCTTGGAATTCGTGAACGCCACGCTGTTGTGCCGGGAGTTAAGGACTTTGTAGGTCTGACCGTCTTCGGAAATGGAGAAGGTTATTTTCTTTGGGAATGCCGTCACACCCGGGCTACCCAGCAGATTGACCGCGGTGGAATCAATCGGCATAACCTCGCCGAGGTCGACCACCAACTCAACCGATGGGTCGTTCGCAGGGAAAGTGATCCATCCTTTGTCGGTCGATTCGGAACTGGCAAAGCGGCCGTCTAACAGAGCTTCCGTGCCCGGCGTTTTTTCATCGGGCTTGATGTTAGAAGATTTGACGGTAATGGATTTTCCGGTCGCAGCGTGCGATTTCACTTGTTCAGAGGAATCGAAGAACGACTCGGTGAAAACACTTTCGTCTAACTTCATGTTCGGATCGATGAGAAGGCAGGCTTTTTTCGCGAATCGCTGGCCGATGACGCGGTAGCCCTGCGGCGGGAAATGCCCGTCACATTCATCAAAGCCGCCCCAAGGATTGACGCCTTTGTTGAGGTCATCGGTGTTGATCCAGGCGGCGTTTGGTCCGGCTTCGCCCAATTTCATCAGCGTAGCGCGAACCAGATCCCCGTCCTTCAATCCTTTGTCAGTGGTCCAATAGTCATTGATCCGACCCACCACGTAATTGATTTTGGTCACTTTAAGATCCTGCTTTAGCTGCTCCAGAACACCGTTGAAGCTTTTTTCATACACGCTGCCCCAACCCATCCGCGCGTCCTCTTCACCCTGCATCCAAATGTAAGTGACGCTATCGATCTGCTTTCCGGAAATCACTTTCTGTGTGCTTTTGATCAGGGTGTCATAGGTGGATCCGTTTTTGTCCGGCGACGGATCCTGCATGCCCTCAGGTGGCGCCCAAGTCTTGTACCACATCTTGATGGGTTGGCTCGGCCAACCAACCCTCACGACGATGACCTTGTCTTTGCCGAAGACTTTTTCCACCGACTGCGCAAAGCTCGCAGATAGGGAGGGAGTCATGTTGGATTGACCGGAAAGGACGAAGAGGTGCTGCCCTTCTTCCGCATAGGCTTGATGGATAAAGGAAGTGAAGAGAGTTGCCAGAAGCAGGATTTTCTTATTCATAAGTTTTGAGGATCAAGGTTGGAGTGGAGGAAGCGTGGAGATTACGTTGATCTGAGATTGAGTCTTGCAGACGTTATAACATTTGTTATATTCCTTACATGGTCACAACCGTCAAAATCACTTCTATCGGAAATTCCGCAGGTATCATTTTACCCAAGGAGTTGATGGAAAAACTGCGTGTGGGTAAAGGCGACACCCTAACCGTCACGGAAACTCCCGACGGCTTGAGTTTGAGCCCTTATGATGCGGATTTCGCCATGGCGATGTCGCTAGCTGAGGAAATCATGCGTGAGGATAGAGATGTGTTACGCAAACTTGCCGAATGATTCCTGAGCCCAAATGGATAACCAGGGAAATAACTCTCGCTCTTCATGCTAGGCAAATTGCCGAGCACGGAGGGCAGGACGGACTTCGTGATGAACATTTTCTATTATCTGCTCTATCTAGGCCTGAGCAGCTGCATTATTACTCTGATCCCAAACCCGATCTCTGTGCCCTTGCCGCTGCTTATGCATTCGGGCTAGCTAAAAATCACGCTTTTTTGGATGGGAACAAACGCACGGCTTTTGTGGTCTATCGCCTCTTCTTGAAATGGAACGGCGTAGAGTTACATGCCGAAAAATCGGAACGATACCAAACAATGTTGGCGCTCGCCGCTGGAGAAATTTCAGAATTTAAATTCTGCACCTGGTTACGTGAGCATACTGGAGGAGTTTGAATGATGAATGGCTTTACCCGAAAGGAACCGTGAATCGACTCGAAATTTCTCACTTTTTTCTTTGACGCCGGCCCTCGAATCATGGGAATAAATCCCCGCACAAATGAGACTGAGTCTCATTAAAGATAAAAATAGATATGAAACTGAACAAAACGAAGCGGAGAATCGGTGAGTGGTTGAGTGGGGTGGGGATTGTTGGAATGGCATTTGGAGGTTTGGCGATGGCGCAGGAAGCATCGGAAACAAAACCTCTGACGAGCCAGACGCTAGACGCGCTTGTGATTGTGGGGGAATCGGAGGCAGATTCGTTGTCACAGCAGGGCTGGTTGCCGGATGTGGTTGGGACGGCGATTTTTTCGGGTAAGAAAACCGCGATTCTCGATACGGATGCGCAAGCGAAGATCATCAACAACAATTATCGTCAGTTGTTATCACAGACGCCGAGTCTTTTGATTTCGGAGGAGTCATCTCCGTTGGTGAGCATTGGTTACCGTGGATTGAATCCACATCGTGCGCAGTTCACGCAAGTTCTTCAGGATGGGATTCCGATTCACGCGGATCAGTTTGGATATCCGGAAGCATATTACACGCCGCCGCTCGATACGGTGGATCGCGTGGATTTTGTGCATGGCGGAGCCGCGTTGCTTTACGGACCACAGCCGGGTGGGGCTTTGAATTACGTGACTCATGTGCCGCGCAAAGACCGTGAATTTTCCCTGCGCACCCAACACATCGTGGGTAGTGACGATCTCTATTCCACATTCAGTTCCGCCGATGGCACGGTTGGAAATTTGGGCTACTATTTTTACTACAACCATCGTGAAGGCGATGGCTTCCGCTCAACTAACAGCGATTTCGTTCTCGATAACTTGGCGTTGAAACTTATTTACGAAACCGAGTCGGCTGGTAAATTCATATTCAACGCTTCCACATACCATGAGGAACACGGTGAGCCAGGTGGCCTGACAGTTGCTAATTTTGGATTGGCTGATCTCACCGCGACGCGGCTTTTTGATCGCTTAGAACTGGATCGCGATTTCGTGTCGATTGGATATGAAGTAGAGCCAACATCGGATTCTGTGATTACCAGCACCTTGTGGTGGACGGACTACACCCGCTACACAGCGCGTCAGCGCGGCGGCGGTTTCGGCACAGCGCCCGTTGGTCCCACATCGACCACCAATTCCATTGAAACCCAACAGTTTGAGACCGTTGGGCTGGATACGCGATATCGCTTGAACTGGGGCAATAGCGGCGATACTCCGCATACCTTCTCAACAGGAATTCAACTTTACTACACGGATTCGCCCCGCACCGACGAGCTTGGCGCTACGCCGAACGCTAGCTCCGGAGCGCTTCGTCGTGCTTCTGATAGAGAAGTGTTATACGCTCCAGTTTTTGTAGAAAACAAATTCACTTTTGGAAAGTTCTCCATCACGCCGGCTCTGCGTGTTGAAAACTTCCGCCAAAAAGTGAATGAAACGCTGAATCTCGATTCCGGTGCTCCGCTGCGCTCGAAAGAGGTATCGGATCATGTTTTCCTTGGTGGGCTCGGTGCGGAATACGCGACCCAGGACGACTCAGCGATCTATGGAAATATTTCCCAAGGATACCGTCCTCAGGTTTTCGCGGAGGCGGTACCGACGGGTCCGAGCCAATTGGTGAACGGCGATCTCGAGGAAGGTAAATCGATTGAATACGAGTTGGGCTACAAAACCCGTGCGATCGATTGGCTTACTCTCGATGCCAGTGTCTTCCTGCTCTCGTTTGAAGATCAAATCGGCTCAGTGGTTGTAGGTCCGGATACCGTTTTCCAAAACGTGGGTGATGCAATTCACAAAGGCGTGGATGTGTCGGCTATTTTCGATATCACAAAACTGGCTAGCCTTTCGGAAATCTATGGTGAGCTTGATTTTTACATCAATGCCACACTGCTTGATGCGAAATTCAGCGAGGGACCGAATGACGGACTAACCCCTCAATACGCGCCAAGTTACATTTTCCGGACAGGACTCAATTATGCTTATAACGACCGCGCAAAAGTCACCTTTGGTGGAACCTTTGTGGATGGTCATTACACTGATGACACGAACACCCCTGGTCGCCAAGTGCCCGCTTACATGTTATGGGATCTAACCGCAGAGGTGAAAGTTCACAAAAATGTCCGCCTGCTCGCGGGGATCAATAATATCTTCGATGAAAGTTACTTCAGTCGCGTTCGCTCGGACGGGATCGATCCGGCTAAGGGCAGAAACTTCTACGTCGGAGCCTCTCTGGAGTTCTAACAGGTCTTAATGAGTTTATAGCGATTTAGCGAGGTGATGGGTTTAATGATCCATCACCTTGTTTTTTGAAAACTAAAGACGGATAACCTCCATATAGGGTTTTGACTTTCGCTCCAAAATCCAGTTTGCGTATTTTGTTAGCGATTTCTTTGCTCGTACCACAAGCTTGGCTGGTGCAGTAAATGACGATAAATTTGCTTTCAGCGATTTTAAACACCGCATCAGCTTCCATTTTATTGGCGTCTTCTTTTGGATCTAGGTTCCATAAGATTGAATTTGGATAACCATCTTTCTCCCATTCTTTGCGAGTTCTGGCATCGATCCAAAGCACGTTTTCAGGAGCCTGATGGAAGCAGATTTCGCCTTCTTTGAGTAAGGAGGAATTGCAGAGAGGAACGGGGATCGGTTTTGGAGTCGTATCTCTTGTAAGCCAGCTTACGCTCGCGGCGGACGCCGAGATCGCGAATAGAATCGCGATTTGGAAGACGGACTTCATGGTTTAGTCGTGGGACGCGAGACTCTGGCGAATCCTTGCTGCGCTCGGTATTTTTGAAGATCGATATCGGATTCGATTCCGATCAGGCAAATTCCCGGATCGGCGGTGCTTTTGGGAGTGACTTTGACATCGTAGGATTTGCCGTCTTCGACGGTGACGATTTCAGTGGTGAAGTTTTCGCTGCTTAATGAAACCTTGATAACGCGTACGGGTTTATCGTAATCGATTTTGATCCGTATGAATTTAGCTTCGGGTTTAGAGTCGATATCCCAATTTAAGGTTTTTGGTTCGAGTGTAATGGCGGTGGGGATGTGTATGCGAAAGACGACTTGCGAGGAGGGTTTTTCATCGGGATCGCCTTCGAGCCAAATGGAGACAGTTTTATTGATAATGCCTTGGGTGCTTTCGATTTTGTAAGTTAAGCGCATGATCCCAGATTCACCAGCTGCGTAGGTGGTTTTACCGTTTAAAAGTTCCACGGCCACGCAACTGCAGCCTGCATCCGCGAGGCGGATTTTGACCGTTCTATCGCTGGCGTTGGTGAAATTGAACTCGCTAGTGACTAGTTCGTCCTTGAGTCCTGCATGCGCCTCGTAAAGGTCTTTTTCAAATTTCAAATCCCCTGCCTGCAGAGTTACGCAGAAAGCGAGAAAGATAAGCGATAAAAGTTTCATGTCTTAGTTCTAAATCTTGGATTACTTCGGTGTAAGCTCAACGGCGATGATTAAATGTCCGCCTCTCCATTCGGGACCGAGGATATAGAGAGGTTGGCCTTGTTTTAGCGTGATGTCCGATTTGAGGACTTTTTTTCGGCTCAGCCAAAGATCCAAGTTCAGTGGCATTTCATTTTCGGTGTGTTCTAAGCGCGTCTCAAAACGAATGAGAATTTCATCTGCGGGTTTGAGCGGTTGTGCCCAGTTTTCGTAGGATTTGAAGATGGGTTTCGAGTCTGCGCCCATGGCTAGGTAGTTAGTAAATCGCAAGCTTTCTGTTGCGCTGAGATTTTTTTTAGTGGCTTCGGAAATCTTTTCAGTGCGTTCTCCAGCAGCAGAGGGATCGCCGTTCGTTGCGTAATATACGGACACTTTTAAGGTTCCAATTTTCGCCCCCCCTAGATCTTCTTGAGCATGCAAGGGATTGGATGCAATCACGAGGAGAGCCAACGCAAACAGACAACTAAGAATTGAGCGAAGAGATTTCATTGGGTCGAGTTCTCAGTGGAGTCTGGCTCCAAGGTGGCGGTACGATCGGATTCTCTTGCGGTCGGAACGTAGACGGTTTCGGAGAAATCAGTGGAGTCTGGAATGGCAGTCACCCCTTTTAGTAAAATGACAGATGCGTTGGCTTGCTCCGTTGGAACCCACTCGGCAAACACGCCAGCCTCGGGGGTGTAGACCAAAGGCGTGGTATCGGATTTCGATGATTCGTCGATAGCAATGGGTGCTTCTTTGGTGCTGCTTTGTTTGCCGATGGAAAAGGCCAGCACCATGCCGGCGCAGGCGGCAATCGGCATGAACCACGATTTCCAAAACGAGCGATTGCCGGACTGAACGGCAGCTACGGGTCTGCTTTCGAGTTCGCGGATGCCTTGGTTGATGCGAGTGAGGAAAAAATCCGGGTATGGAGGCTCCTCGCTGGCGGGAACGTTTTGGGTGAGCATATCTCGGAATTTCCGAAGTTCGTCGCGAGCTACCAAGTGTTCTGGGTGAGCGGCTGCCCACGTGTTCATATCAGCGAGCTCGGCGCCGGCGAGTTCATCATCCAGCCACATGGCTAGTTTGGTTTCATCGGGTTTCGTATTCATCTTTGAGTAAGGTTTGGAGTTTTTGGCGGGCGTAAAATAAGCGGCTCATCACGGTGCCGAGGGTGCATTCCATGACATCAGCGATTTCTTTGTAGGACAGACCTTGAACGTCTTTTAGAATAACTACCTCACGGTGTTCAGGACTAATTTTTTCTAAAGCTGCACTAATTTTAATGCGGAGCTCGGAATTGGAAAGCGCTTCATCGGGAGATTCGATGAGAGCGGGGGCGGTTCTGGCGGAGAGGTCGATGCGATCTCGATTAAAAATTTCATCATTCAGCTCGCCGCTGCTTTCTATTTTCCTTTTACGAACCCAATCATAAACGACGTTGTGGGAAATCCGGAACAGCCAGGTCGAGAAGCGGGAACGGGCCTCAAAGTTTGGAAGAGCTCTCCATGCCTTGATGAAAACGTCCTGAGATAAATCCCACGCATCTGCATCGTTTCTGACCATGTTTCGTATCATTGCGTAAATTTTTCCTTGGTGGCGGATGACAAGTTGGTTGTAGGCGTTCATGTCACCTTTCTGTGCTAAGGTGACCCATCGTAAGTCTTCGTTTGGATCGGTTCCATCCTCACTCAGCGATCCGACGGGATCTGTCTCAGAGTTGGACGGCGTGGCGCTGTGGTTATTCATGCAAAATTCCTAGAAAAATTCCTGATGTGAACATGACGCGTGATCCCAAGATACGCAATGTCAGAATCGGTCATGTAACCCATCCACAGGGTTTACATTTTGCGGCTGGAAGTTAAGGATGATCGGCATGGATGCTGAAATTAGGCAGAGACTGGATGAGTTTATCCGCCGAAAAGGACTACGCAGAACGATGCAGCGTGAGCAGATCGTGAACGTCGTGTTCTCGCGGGATGAGCATTTCACTGCGGAGGAGCTCTTTGACCGCGTCCGAAAGGTGGATTCTGAAACCTCGCGCGCCACGGTTTACCGGACTCTTGGGCTGTTGGTGGAAGCGGATCTTTTACGTCAAATCGATCTTGGAGAGAACCAAGTGACCTACGATCCCAATTTCCTGAACAAACCCTCGCATAATCATTTGGTATGCATCGATTGCGGAAAAGTGGTCGAGTTTGAGGATGAAAACGTCGATATGCAAATGGACTCTTTGAGTCGGGACTTGGGTTTCAAAACCGTCCGCCAATCAATCAAGATCGAGGCGAATTGTGAGCAACTTAGGTTAAATGGGCGCTGTCCAAACCTCATTGCCACACGCCTTACAGGAAAACGCCTCCGTAAAAAACGCTGATGGACAGGCCTAAGCCGCGCTTCAAAGTATCCCCGCTCGCTGCGAAAACGAAGTTTCGTAAAGCGCTTTCGGATTGGTTCGGTCAGGTGGGAAAAGATTATCCGTGGCGCAGAACTCGTGAGCCTTATCCGATCCTGGTCTCAGAAATGATGTTGCAGCAGACGCAGATTGCGACGGTTCTTGGAAAAGGTTATTACACTAGGTTTCTCGAAAAATTTCCCGATTTAGAGAGTTTAGCCAGTGCGGATGACGAGAGTTTACTGAAAGCATGGGAGGGATTGGGTTATTACCGCAGGGCGCGGATGCTCAGGGAAACCGCCAGAGCAATCCTAACAAATCACGACGGAAAATTTCCACAAGACGAGAGAGCTTTGCTCGATCTGCCCGGCATCGGTCCATACACTGCGGCGGCTTTGATGGCGTTTGCCTTTGGAAAACCATCAGGTTTGGTCGATGGAAACGTCTCGCGCATTTTTGCACGACTGATGGCAGATGCATCGCCAATTGATGAACAAGCAGTGATTCAGAAACATCGCGAATGGGCGCTGGAGTTGTGCGATCCAATAAGCCCTGACATTCACCATCACGCGATGATGGAACTAGGCCAGACAATATGTCGCCCAGGTCGTCCCGCCTGTGAATGGTGTCCCATTTCCTCGTATTGCGAGTGCCAAGAACCCGAAAAACTCCCAAATAAAAAACCTGCCGTGGCTATCACTGGAATTGATGAATACGCGATCTTTTGCAGGGATTCGGCAGGGAGAATCCTGCTTCATCATGAATCAGGAAAGCGCCGAAATGGGTTGTGGAAATTGCCTCTGAGATCCAGCACAGAATGCTTGGGATTGGGAAAAATATATGAAGCTACCTATGCGATCACGCGTTACCGAGTTTCACTGAAAGTGTATCTCAGTGACCCAGATCATCTCTTCGTCGCAATGCTAGGAGATGAATGGACGGATTTAGATCGACTCAATGAATTGCCTCTAGCGGCACCATTTCGTAAGGCGCTGAATACAATCCTTTGCGATTTCTAAAAACTTATGTGACGTGAGTGCGTGCTTATGCTCTGTTTATTCCGGATGGATGATCTTTCACGAAAACTAGTTGTGTTTGTACTAGCTGGCATGTGTGTGGGTTGCTCGCTTTCGCAGCCGCATCAAGCAAGTTT
>CAMCYT010000003.1 GCA_945885485.1 Prosthecobacter debontii | reverse complement strand
AACAACTCGCTCTTCGTATGCTCGATCTGACACAAGCTGTTCCAGCTGTGGACTGGCTCGAAGTGGATCGCGAAAACATGGTTGCAACCATGTCCCGTGTTCCTGAGCGTTCGGAAATCTATCCGCTCGTTAACGAGCAGCTCATCGTCTAGCTTTACTCCCGCTAATTTCGATTAGCTAAAAATTCATCAAACGCTCGGAGGAAACTCCGAGCGTTTTTTTGTTGGAGAGCCGAGTCTTTGACCGGCTGAGAGATCAAAAGAAGCCGGTCAGAGACACGGCTCTCCGATAGAAAGAAGCCGGCCGGAGGCTCGGCTCTCCGGTAGATCAAGCCTGCTCCGCCAAAAACGATCTCCGGCAGAGTTCGGCGTATTTACCGTTTTCAGCGAGGAGCTGATCGTGGGTTCCTTGCTCGATGACTTTGCCTTTTTCTAGCACGTAGATGCGGTCGGCGTTTTGGATGGTGGAGAGGCGGTGCGCGATGACGAAAGCTGTGCGATTTTCCATCAAATGATCGAGAGCGGATTGGATCTGGCGTTCAGTTTCGGAATCGACGGATGCAGTGGCCTCATCGAGCAACAGGATGGGTGCGTCTTTCAGAAGCGCGCGGGCAATCGATAGGCGTTGTTTTTCCCCGCCAGAGAGTTTGACGCCGCGTTCGCCGACATTGGTATCGAGTAGTTTGGGGAGTTCGCGGACGAATTGATCGCCGTTTGCGGCGGTCAGGGCTTTCCAGATTTCCTTGTCGCTTGCACCGCGTTTGGCAAGTTCGAGGTTTTCTCTAACGGTTCCGTTGAAGAGAAATGGCTCTTGTGTGACGTAAGCGAGTTGGTTGCGAAGGGAGTTTTTATTGAGAGTGCTGATATCCATTCCATCTAACAGAATATCACCGGAATCCTTTTCATAAAAACGCGCCAACAAAGATAAAACCGTGGTTTTTCCAGCTCCAGTGGTACCGACAAGAGCGATGGTTTGTCCTGGTTCTGCAGATATTGAGATACCGTCCAAGGTGGATTGATCCTGATAGGAAAATGAGACATTTCGAAATTCCACGCTGCCTTGGGAGCGGCCTGGGAATATTTCACCATCGGTCGCATGGAGCTCTTCTTCAGCATCGAGAATTTCAAAAACCCGGTCGGCGGCGGCTCTACCAGAGAGAATCATCTGGTTGAGGGAATTGAGTCGGTCGATGGGCTCGTAAAACAGGGAGAGGAAGAGCATGAAGGTGAGAAATTCACCTTGGGTGAGATCGCCGTTCATTACCTCAGCTCCACCAAAAGCGAGCACGAGCACATATCCGATCATTTTAATGAAAGACATACCCGGCGAATAAAATGCCCACCAACGCATCATGCGCAGGGTGGCTTGGCGAAGTTGTTCGGAGGCTTGGTTGAAGCGGGTATGTTCGACGGCCTCGGCTGCGTAGCTTTTGATTTGGCGGATGCCGGCGATATTGTCGTGCAGTAAAGAGTTCATGTCGGAGGTCGCCTCACGTTGGTTGCGATAGCGGTCTCGGCCTTTCGTGGAATAGATCCATGCGCCGATGGCGAGAATGGGAATGGGTAAGGTTGCCCAACCCGCGACGACGGGATTGAGAATGTAGAGGTAGATGCCGATGCCGAGGACTTGTAGGACGGCGATGATTCCCTGTTCGATCCCGTCGATCAGGACGCGCTCCATGTTGGTGACGTCCTCAACGACGCGGGTCATGATGTCGCCGGTGCGGCGGGTATCGAACCAGTTGAGCGGGAGGAACTGGATTTTTCCGTAGAGGTCCGAGCGGATATCGTAGATGACCTTTTGTTCAAAGTGATTATTAATGAAAATTCGGCAGCTGTTGAGGGCTTCACGCATGCCGAATGCAATTAGGGTGAGGCCGACCCAATAAGGGAATTCGGGGTGCCGAGCGGCATTTGGGAGGATTTTATCGATCGCATAGCCTGTAATTGTAGGGAAGACAAACAGGGCGGCAGTCATCCCGATGGCGCAGAGTAGCTGCAGGCTGGCCAGCACGGGGTAGCGCCTGAGGTAGGAAAATACTCGGAGAATCGATTTCATTCGGTGCGCGCACGCTTGGCGCGGACGGCTAATTTGTAAAGCCAAGCTTTAAAAGTAACTCCATAAAAATTTAAAATTACCTAACTTTTGAGATTGCCGTCCGATAATTAATTAATAGTCTCAGCCAACTTTCAGATTACATCGTTTTCAAAAAAACTTATGGCAACAACTTGTAGCATCTTAACTTTCATCATATTGTGTGCAACCGCTTTTATTTCTTTCAGAAATAACCAGCGGATGGAGCTGGAAATCACAAATAAAAACACGACTCTTGAAAGTCTTGATACGAATGAAAAGGAACTGGCATTGAGGAAGCATCAGCTGGCAACGCTGCTGAAAGAGATTCCAATCATTCATAATGAAACAAGGCTCGCAAAGGAAGAAGAGGCCAAATTGCAGGAAATCAACCGGAAGCTCAAAGCGGATGTAGAGGCAAAGACTGCCAAAACTGCCGCCAACGATCGCGAATTTGAGGAGACCAAGGCCAAGCTGCTGTTGGTTGGAGACCCCGCGGAGTTGGTTGGTATGGCGAAGGGCATGAAAGTGCAGTCGTTGGAATTGGATGAGCTCATTAAGAACAAAGAGTCCAAGCTTGCGAATTTGAATGCTGAGAACACGAGCGCAGCAGATTTGGCGAGCCGCTTGAAATTTAATATAGACACTATCGGCCGTGGGGAGTCTCTCCCTACCCTGAAAACCACAATTCGCCACATTTATCCAAACTGGGGCTTTGTCACTTTAGCAAATGGCTATCAGTCAGGAGTAACCGGTGGTTCCTCATTGGACATTGTGCGTGATGATGAAGTTATCGGAAAACTTTTAGTGACCACAGTGGAGAGAAGCAGTGCATCTGCCAGTATTATTCCAGATTCGATCGCTGAGGATATTACTTTAAGAGTTGGCGATCAAATCATTGCAAGCCCCTCCACAGTAAGCAACTAAGATTCAAGTAGCCCGTTCAAGCACTTACCTATTTTCAAAAAAATCCCCGTCATGAAACAACTCGTTTTTCCAATTATCGCGGTAGTCGCCACCGCGGCAGCATTGTATTTCACTTTCACACAGACCGAGAAGTTTCAGGCGATTCAAGATTTGAGAATTCAAACTGAGGAGACGATTGTTGTGGTTAGTGCGAATATTGAGGATCACAATGCGAAAATTGCAGTTGAACAGGATAACAAAAAAGTCGCGGAAGATGAGCGTTTGGTAGCAAAAAACAGTGTTGCGAACTACAAAACGGAAAATAGCTCGATTGAGAATGAAGTGGCGACCTTGGATGTGAAAATTGCCGCGCAAGATGCACAGATCGGTGAGCTAAAGAAAGTAGTGGCAAGTGTTAAAGAAGAGTTTGGACAAATTGGAGTCGATGTCAGCCTGCCTACGATCGACGCCAATTTCAAGACCTTGAATGTTTCGATTGAGACCAAGCAAGGCACAGACAAAGGATTGGATGAGTCGATCGCCAAAGATGAGAAAAAACTCGTTGATAAGCGTGCGGAAATTGATCGTCACAACGGCCGTATCCAAGCTCGTGATTTACGCATCTCCCAAAATGAGATCGAAGCCCGTGTCACGGCTGTAAACCATGACTGGGGATTTATTGTGATCGGAGCTGGTACTAATTCCGGTTTCATGCCAGATACGAAACTTCTCATCAAACGCAATGGAAGGTTGATTGGCAACGTCAAACCATCGTCGATTGAGCTAACTCAGACGATTGCTGATATTGATTTCAGTTCGCTCTCTCCGGGGGTTCGCTTCCAGACAGGGGATGAAGTGATGTTAGCTAAACCTACTCCTAACTGATTCTTTTTTATCTCAACTATGAAACATTTCGCCATCTTCGTTATTATCGCCTCTTGCTTTGTGTCATGCACTGACCAAGAACCGAAGAATCAGGTTGGTCCAGTTTCAGACTCGAGCCAGTTGCCATGGAATATGCCTCAAAAAGGCCAAGGCGGTGGCGCGCTTGGGGCGATGCCGCAAAATCAGCATCGCCGCTAATTGCAGTGGTTTTCTAGTCCCTATGATAAGGGCTTCCTGCGTGGATCGTCTCGACACGGTAAAGTTGTTCTAACAATACGATCAATGCGATTTCGTGCTGTAGGGTCAAGCTGGATATGGAGAGGGTGAGCTGGCATTGACTGCGCAGTTCCTGAGTGTGGCCGTCTGCGGCGCCGATGAGAAACGCGACGGTTTTCACTTCGCCGGCCATTTTCATGGAATTGAATGTATTTGCGAGTTCACGAGTGGTTGGCGTCGTGCCGCGCTCGTCTAGCGCGATGCGGTAACAATGGCCAGATGCTTGGAGCAAGCGTTCGGAAACGGCTTCCTTATCGCCTGCTTTGACAATGATGAGTTCGTAGCTACCGTATCGGGTGAGGCGTTTAAGGTAATCATCAACAGCCATTTTGGCATAGGTGAGAGCTGGTTTTCCCGCGACAATGATTCGAAATTGCATTACAAGAAACCTTGCCTGAAAAGCGATGAGTCTCCAGCTTCTTTTGAATTCAAATGCAGGAAAGGTTTTAACTTGGTTTAAAATGATGAGTGAAATTTACGAAGACCCCAAAATCTTGGATGAATACTTGCTGTTTCACTATGGCAGGGAAAATGAAATTTTGGATCCTAAGGTTCAGTGGCCTGATGGGATGAAACAAGCATTGGATTTTGCGGTGCGCACGCCGTCACATTTTTCGACGAACACAATGACCAGAGGATTGGATCTCGGTTGTGCGGTTGGGAGATCTGCTTTTGAAATGGCGCGCACTTGTGAAAAGGTAATAGGGCTGGATTTTTCGCATCGGTTCATTGCCGCAGCTAACTATTTGAAGAACAAGAGTGAGGTCAATTATTCAAGGCTCGATGAGGGTGCAATGACGGTGCAACTGAAGGCTGAGCTGCCGGAAGGGATCGATTCTTCACGTGTGGAATTCATGCAGGGAGACGCAATGTATTTGCCTGAAAATCTCGGGCGATTTCATCGAGTTCATGCGGCAAATTTGTTATGCCGCTTGAAAGATCCTATCATGTTGCTCAAGCGCTTAGGCGATCTTGTCGAAAAAGGTGGAGAATTGGTTTTGGCGACGCCGTGCACATGGTTGGAGGATTTCACGCCACGCGATAACTGGCCGAAAGCTGATACATTGGGATGGCTGAAGAATTACCTGTTAGATGATTTCGAGCTGAGATCCGTGAGCGATGAGCCATTTTTGATTCGTGAGACGGCCCGCAAATTCCAATGGACTCGATCAATGATTACCGTGTGGACGAGGCGATAAACTGGAGATCATTTTTTCTTCCGAAGGAACGGAGGCAGATCGAGGTCTTCACCGTCTAGGACGTTTGGATTTTCACCTTCGAAGCGGCCGCGTGGCGTTTTCTTAAATGATAGTTCGTCTTGATCAGCAGGATTCTTTGGATCGATTTTGAGCTGAAATGAACTTGCGAGATCAACTTTTGGCTCTCTTGGAAGAGGTGCGGAAGGTTCATTTTGGACAGGAACAACAGGAATCTCAGGGTTAGGTTGTTCGACTTGAGCAGGAGGGGACGAGGCAATGATAGGCGGTTCAGGCCTCGCTTCGTGTTTCGCAATAGATGCCTGGGGTGGCTGCGTTGGAATGAGTTCAGGCTCTGCAAAAGGACGTTCGTAGGTTTCTGGTCTCGCTACTTCTGGAAGAGGAATATCGGATTTCACTACTGGCTCTATCGCTATCTGGTGCGGCGGCGCAACGGGTTTGGCTGGGAGTTCTAATTCTGGAGTTTGAACTGCAGTAGGTTTAGGCGCTACGTTTTCTTGATCATTGAATATGTCATCGATCAATTTCGGCTGCCTAGGTTCAGTGATGATTTTTTCGGGGAGTTTGAGAATGGGCCGTTTCGGCTCAGGTGGTTCGACCGGTCTGGGGATATGTTTGACAGGCTTTGTAGTAGGTGTCGATTGGGTGGTTGATGGAGAGCTCACCAAGGCCTCTTCGGGAAGAGAGCTTATTAAAGTGATTGATAAGTTATCGCCCATCGATGAATCGATAGCGGCACCGAAAAGGAGTTGAGCTTGATCGGGGACGTGCTTTTGCAAGCTTTGCATGAGTAGTTCGATGTCGAACAGGGTGAGCGACTCACCGCCAGATAGGTGAACGAGAACGCTTTGAGCATCTTTGAGAAGAGCTCCTTGATCGAGCAACGGGCTGGAAAGAGCGTTGCGTAGGGCCTTGGAAGCACGGTCTTTACCATCGGCAATACCAGAACCAAACAAGCAGCGGGAGCGAGTGGTGCGTAGGGCAGTGATGAGTTCATCCAAGCCGACATGGATCAGTCCGGGTCTGACAACTAACCGGATCACGGCTTTGATGGATTCGGAGATCATCTTATCAGCTGCGCCGAAAGCTTCATGGATACCTTGTTTGGCAAGAACGAGTTCGCCCATGCGGTTGTTGTCGAAAGTGACAAGTGCATTGGAAAGAACAGCGAGTTGATTGAGCGCGGTTTCTGCCTGCTCTCTACGCCGTGAGCCCTCAAAAAGAAACGGCATGGTGGCGAACACGATGACAAATGCTCCTTCTTCGCGAGCGATCCGCGCGATGATTGGAGCCGCTCCCGAGCCGGTTCCTCCACCGAGGCCGACGCATAGGAAAACGATTTTTTGATCTTTCAGCACATTGCGCACCTCCGCTTCCGCCTCCAAGACGGCCCGTTGGCCGAGCTCAGGATCGCCACCGGTGCCGAGGCCTTTCGTCAGTGTGATACCAAGTTGGATTTTTTCCTTCGCCAGTGATGCGCTGAGAGTGCGCATATCGGTATTAAGAGAAACGAGTTGAGCGCCTTCTTGGCTATCAAGAGCGATACGTTCTAACATATTCGCTCCAGCTCCACCTAATCCGAGAATTTTAACAGATGAGGTAGGGATCTCTTGTTTGGGATCGCGTGAATAGGAAATCATGATTCAAGTTTTTGAGGTTGGTTTGAAGGCCGAAGGTTAACGACCAAAGGGCCAGAATAAGCGTAGGATTTTTCCGAAGAAGCCCGGGGGGCGTTGTGTTTCAGTTTCGATGATTTGCGCGTAGCGGATGAGTCCGATTGCGGTGGCGAATTGAGGGTCTTTAAAGGATGGGTGAGCTAGGTCGCTGTTTTCCGGGGTTTCTGGGCGGTAGATATCACGGCCGAAAACATCGAAGGCTAATTCTGAAAATCCGCGCATTAGTGAGGTTCCTCCTGTTAGATAAATACCTGCTCCAATGGATTCGACTGCGCCTAGTGGGAGTCGCTCTTTTACCAGAAGCAAGGTTTCTTCTAACCGTTGACGAATGATTTCGTTGAGTATCGCACGTTTGACTTCGACATCCGCGAACCCGTTTTCATCGGTAAGTTTGGCGATACCCACGGAAAGTGCGGGATCGCTAGATGCGTTGCCTTCGAGGATTTTCAGTTTTTCCGCTTTGGAAAATGGAAGTCCGGTGACGAGGTGGATGTCATTCGTGACGTGATCGCCGCCGACAGGAATGCAGCCGGATGCGGCGATAGATCCGTCAAGGTATAGCGCGTAGTCGGTAGTGCCGCCGCCGATGTCGATCAGAAGTGCGCCGCGTAGGCGTTGCTCGCGATCAAGTGCCATTTGTGCAGTGGCTATGGGCGCGAACACGATGTCATCCACTTCCAACGGGCATTCACGGACGAGCTTGATGGAGTTTTGGATACGGTTGCTGATGCCGTGTACGATGTGGAAATCGACTTCGACAGTTTTGGCGAAAAGGCCGATGGGCGAAGCAGTTTGTTCCAGTCCATCCACCAAGTATCTGCGGACGATGGTGTGAAGCGAGGCGTGGTCTGCGGGATAATGGACATCACGAGCCATTTCCCGTGCTTCTTCGAGATGTTCAAACTCGATGGCCTCGTGGTTGTTAGGCAGGCGGAAAATGCCGCGGTTGTTTACTCCCTGCATGTGGGCGCCTGTAACCGAGAGGAAGACTGATCCGATTTCGACATCGCTGGAATCCTCGGCACGAGCGAGTGCGTCTTTCAAACAGGCACGGGCTTGAGGAAAATCCGAGATCTCACCTTTTCTAACACCTGCGGATTTAGTGACGCCGATGCCGAGAATTTTAACTGCGCCATCGGGTTTTACCTCGCCAACAACGATGCAGGTTTTGCTGGTGCCGATTTCCAGTCCGACATGAATTTTGGTGCGGCGTGCCATGAGGGTTAGTTGCGATTTAAAAGGGATTGGAGATCGTTATTTCGGCGGGATTCTTCTTTGTTGGTAACGGGAATTTCTTCAACTGGAATAGCGCGTGGCGGTGTTGTCTTGGCACCGATGGTGATGGGGACATTTTGCTTAGGAATCAAGTTGATCGTTTCGATTTCGTAACCTTTTTTTTGAGCGTGGCTCAGAGCTTGGGTGAAATATTCGAGCTGACGGCTGTGATCGTCTAGTCCGAAGGTGGCAGTTGTTCCTGTACGAGTCGATAGGTTGATGGACCAGAGATTGGGTTGATAAATGTTTTCTATGATACGGATGTCATTGGGGAAAATGGTGCGGAAGGAATCGAGCAAATGGCTGCAGCGGCGGAATTCCGGATGTTTCAAGGTGACGCCCAGTGCGATGGGGTGTTTCGGGTCGGCTTTGACCTGAATGATGGGGAGATTCACGGCAAGTTCGAGTTGCTGTTCTGGGCAAGGATAGATGTATCCGTTTTGATCAACAAGGAACTGGTTGATATTGCGGGTGGTTATCAGGCCTTCTTCAGAGCAGGCGATCCAGGCCTGCGGTTGCCGGGTTTCGAGATGAAAAACTAAGGTTCCAGGAAGCTCGCGCTCGATTGTTGCTGTTTGAATAGCAGGAATTTCCAATAATTTCCGCTCCATCTCATCGATATCGAAATCAAAGATGTTCGAGTTTAGGTCGATGCCGAGTTGTTCGACCAACTGGGTTTCATCGATGACATCATTCGTGTTTAACTGGATGGCTTGGAGGCGGAAATCGGGGTTTTGGTGAAAAGTGTAGTGAATGGCCTCTCGGACGCCGTAGCCAATTGCCCCAAGAATCCCAATAAACACGGCGATTTTTGTGAGTAATTTGAGGAAATCGAGAAAATTGAACCAGGCAATCCGAGGCGACATGACCTCGGATTTAAGCACCTTGACATGGTGCCGATGGATTCGATTTTTCGAGCTGTGTTTTCGCATGTTGCTTTGCGGAGGCAGGTTGCTGACGCGAATCAATTGATTCCCGCCAAGCTTGATCTGATGGCATTTCACGCAGCTTCGCCACGTTCGCGGTAGCTTAGTAAACTCATCTTTATTGTCAATGCACTTAAAGGATGACGGCTGTTTGGTCGGAAGGTTTTTTAGAAATTTGGATTCTGCCTCTCGTGATTATAAAAATTCTTGCAATCAGTGGCTTTACCCGCTTCATTCCGCGCACCTAGGACTGCTTGGCGATGAACGCTGAGCTTATCCCTTATACTAAAATGAGCGTTAAAACAGAAAAAGCAGCTATCGACCTTAAGTCGTACCAAGCCCACGAAGGAGACACCGGAAGTTCACCTTACCAAGTCGCCCTTCTTACCCAGAGAATCCTTGATCTCACGGAACATCTCAATGCCCACAAGAAGGATTTCGCTTCACGTCGCGGACTTCTCAAACTCGTTTCTCAGCGTCGTAAGCTGCTTGACTACATCAAGCGCAAAAGCGAGGAGAAATACCTAGAGCTCATCAACAATCTCGGCCTTCGCCGTTAATTTGAACCATTTCGCAAAAGCAGCCACGGGAGTTTCTCTCGTGGCTGCCTAGCAAAAAGGGTGCGCGTAATTTTCACTGCATCCTCGGGATTGTCCCGGAAACCTTGATAGCTAGGGCGGCACAGGGCTGCCCTGCTCAGATGTAAGTAAAAGAAATAAGAAAAATGAATATCCATTCCACCACGATCGAAGTCGGCACAAACCCGATGACGATTGAAACCGGCAAACTTGCCAAACTCGCCGATGGCGCAGTCACAGTCCGTTGCGGAGAAACCATCATTTTGGTTACCGCTGTTTCACAAACTAAAGTAAAGCCAGGTCAAACCTGGTTCCCTCTCTCCGTAGAATATAAGGAGAAAGCTACCGCCGCAGGCGTGTTCCCAGGAGGTTACTTCAAACGCGAAGGTCGCCCTACCGAAAAGGAAATCCTCACCTGCCGTATGACTGACCGTCCGCTGCGTCCGTTGTTTCCTAAAGGTTACCTCTACGAAACCCAAATCGTCGCCATCCTCCTCAGTGCGGACGGCATCAACGATTCCGACATCCTCTCGATGAACGGCGCTTCCGCCGCTCTCGCGATTTCCGACATTCCTTTCGCCGGCCCGATCGGTGCAGTCCGCGTAGGCCGCATCGATGGCAATTTCGTCATCAACCCGACCCACGACGAGCGCGAGGATAGCGATCTCGACCTTGTATACGTTGGTAACAAAACCGACGTCATCATGATCGAAGGTCAAGCCGACGAGCTCCCAGAAGATGAGTTCATCAAAGCCCTTCACTTCGCCCAAGCAGCAGTCGCCAAGATCGTTGCTGGCCAAGAAGAACTCGTCGCGAAATGCGGCAAGGAGAAGCGTGAATACGAACTCACTCTTGCTAAAGAAAACCTCCTAGAAATCGCCTACGAGATCGCTGGCGACCGCATCGAAGCTGCCATCTACGCGCCTTCAAAAACTGAGCGTTCCAAGAAAGTCGGCGCGCTTCGTGACGAAGTTGAAGCCGCTATCAAACAGCGCGCTCCAGAAGCGACGGATTTCGATGTCGAGCAAGCCTTCGAATACCTTCAGAAAAAGGCATTCCGCATCTCGATCATGGAAAAAGGTATCCGTGCAGACGGCCGCGCAATCGGCGATCTCCGCGAGCTTTACGGTGAAACCGGCACCCTGCCGCGCGTTCACGGTTCCGCGATTTTCGCTCGTGGAGAGACCCAAGCACTTGCCATCACCACCCTTGCCCCAGCTGACGAAAAACAACATTTCGACAACTACGCAGGCGGCGAAGACGAGAAGCGTTTCATCCTTCATTACAACTTCCCTCCGTTCTCCGTTGGTGAATGCGGTCGTATGGGTGGCATCAACCGTCGCGAGATCGGCCACGGCTCCCTTGCCGAGCGCTCGATCGAGCCAGTGATTCCTGCTGAAGCAGATTTCCCATACGCCATTCGCGTTTCCTCCGAGGTCATGGAATCTAACGGTTCCACTTCGATGGCTTCGGTTTGCGCCGGCACCATGGCTCTTCTCGATGCCGGTGTGCCGTTGATCCGTCCAGTGGGTGGTATCTCCGTTGGACTCGTCACTGAGCAGAACGAAGACGGCTCACTTAAAGCGCACAAGATGCTCCTCGACATCATTGGTTCCGAGGATTTCTACGGCGACATGGACTTCAAACTCTGCGGCACCGACGAAGGCGTCACCGGTTACCAGCTTGACCTCAAGCTCCCCGGTCTCCCAATCGCCATGCTCGAAGAGGCGATCAAAATTGCCAAAGACGGCCGCACCAAAATCATTGCAAAAATGGCGGAGTACATCGTTGAGCCGAAAGAGCTCAGCGCCCACGCACCACGCATCGTTTCCGTGAAAATCCCTGCAGATCGCATCGGCGAACTCATCGGACCTGGCGGCAAAAACATCAAAGCCATCCAAGCGGAATCCGGCGCTGAGATTAACATCGAAGACGACGGCACGGTTCACATCTACGCTTCCAAACAAGCAGGACTTGAGCGCGCGAAAGAAATGATCGATCGCATGTTCCAAGAAATCGAAGTCGGTCAGACCTATACAGGTCGCATCGTTTCGATCACTGCATTTGGTGCATTCATGGAAGTGCTTCCTGGAAAAGACGGACTGATTCACGTCTCGGAGTTGGCCGAAGGCCGCGTCGAGAAAGTCGAAGACGTCGTCAAGAAAGGCGATTTGCTCACCGCAAAATGCTTGGGTGTGGATGAAAAAGGCCGCGTGAAAATGTCACGCCGTGCTTGGCTCCGCGACGAGAAAGCCAAAGAGGCGGAAGCCAACGGCACTCCAGTCGAAGAGGTCACCACTCCTCTTGTCTAATATGGAGAAGGGTTTTATAACCCATTTTCTAACGAAATAATCATCAGCCGGTGTCCGAAAGGGCGCCGGCTTTTTTGTTCTCATATGATGAGTCCTTTACAATTCAACTATCGATGACCGGACCCTTAGGATTACCGGTTTCATTGATCTGAGGCTGAGGGCATATTTTTCCCATAAGCCTTGGTTCGAGCGGAATCTCCTGCTCAAGAGGAATCTTAACAGGGGCTTCTTTTTCGGATTTTTGAGGTGGTGGGCAAATCTTACCCATGACCCTTGGCTTCTCGCTGGTATCGTTACTAGTCGCTGTGTTCTGTGTGTTGTTTGAGCTATGAGATATAGGAAGTGGTGTACCCGTTGTGCGTACCTGCTGTTTGCAAGCAGCTGCGGAAAGTGAGAGTGCAACCATTGCGGCCTGTGTGATACGAACCGATCCACAAATCGATCCATGTTTATCCTGAAGCGCACGCACTACACCAACCGAACAATCGGTTAAATCAAAAACCTCTTTCCTGCATTTACTGCAAAATTTTCCGTTGGCGGAATCATCCATAGCATCCCAGCTCATGGGACATTTGAATGAGAAATCTTTATCACTGAATCGGCTCATCTATGTCGGTAGGAGTATCGATGTATTAATCGTTGGATCATTCGGTTTAATTGATGAATGACGATTGATGAGTTTTAATTTTTGAACGAAGAAGTTTTCTCTCCAAGAACTTGAAGATCAAAAGTCACTATCTGGATGGAGCTGATGGTATTTGATTGCTTCGACGGCGACTGCGGCGGTGGTGCCGAAGATGGTTTCGACGCTGGCGGTGCGGGGGACTTGAGCGGCGGGGCGGGAGAGGCCGAGGATGATTTGGCCGTAGTTTTGGGCGCCGGCGAGGTGCTGCAAAAGTTTCAGGGAGATATGTGCGGCATCCAGGTTGGGGAAAACTAACACATCGGCACTTTGGCGGCTGACGGCATCAGGGAGTTTGGTTTCGGCTGCGACCGGGCACATGGCGACATCGGCTTGTAGTTCGCCATCGATATTAAGATCTAACAATTCCTCTTTCGCTCGACTTTGCGCGAGAGCGGTTGCGGCGGCAACTTTATGCGCTTCTGGAGTGCTTGAAGTGCCTTTGGTGGAATGGCTGAGCAGGGCGATCTGAGGAGTCCTGCCTAGGAAGTGGAGGGCGAGTTTTCCGGTTTCGATGGCGATGGTGGAAAGTTGAGTAACATCTGGCTGAGGAATCAGGCCTGTGTCGGCTAGAAACAGCGGTCGGTCTCCGAGAAGGGGGAAATGTGGTGCGACCAGCATGGTCACACCGAAGATGCGTGCGACATTGGCATCCGGTTTGATGTTTTGCATCAAGGCTCGGAAATAGTAGGCAGGAATCGCTTGGTTACCACCGACGATGGCGTCCGCGTGTCCGTATTGCACCATCATAGCGCCGAAGTGATGGGGGCGGGTGATGGTTTCTTTATTTGCTAACTGTGGATTGTCGCGGTAGCGCGCCATGTTTTCCGCTCGTTTCATGAACAGCGGAAGGTCTGAAGAGGTTTTCGGATTGATCACCCGGATGAAGTTCATTGGGATGTTGTGCTCCGCGGCCAACGCTTTGATACGCTGGGAATCGCCAAGAAGGATGGGAGAAACGGCTTCAAGTGCGACAAAGCGCGCGGCGGCTTTGATCACTCGAATGTCCTCTCCTTCGGTGAAAACGACGCGTTTTGGATGATTGCGTAGTTGTTCAACTAAGCGCCGTGTCACGTCGTTGAGGTCGGCTGGGGAGGTATCTGGCATGGGATTTGGGTAAGATGAAGAGCGCTAGATTGAACGTTGTCGAGAGGGAATCAACTTAGAAAACGCAGTTGGAACTACGTTTTCTGGGTGGGATTGGTTCCTGGTTCCTGGTTCCTAGGTGAAAGTCGTTCGGTGAAATCATCGCCTGAAAAATCCATTCTTCCCTTATAAAGTTTAACCCATAACGAATAACTACCTAGCCTCAGCGCTGGTTGAACCGTGACATCTCGCGCTGGGCTTCACGTAGCTCGACCTTTTTCTTCAGGTCGTGGCGCTGGTCGGAGTGGGTTTTGCCTTTGCCGACCCCGATCTCGACCTTGACCCTGCGGTTTTTCCAGTAGATCCGCAGCAGCGGCAGGGAACAACCTTTGATCGCGGTTTCGGCGGCGAGCTTGAGGATTTCGCGTTTGTTCAGCAACAAGCGCCGGGGGCGCTTGGCTTGGTGGTTGAACCATTCGCCGGCGGTTTGCCATGGCTGGATATCACAGCCATAGAGGAAAACCTGATTGCCTTCCACGCGTGCGAAGGCATCGGAAATATTGATTTTCCCGGCACGGATCGATTTGACCTCAGTGCCTTTAAGTTCCAGTCCAGCTTCGTATTTATCGAGGATGGTGAAATCTCGACCGGCCTTGCGGTTGGTGGCGATTTCAGCACTCATTAGCTAGAAGAATCAACCCAAGAGGGCGATCCCAATCAGATCGCCATAGGCTTATACACGTGCTTGATCTTACCTTCGATTATTTCGGTAAGAGCAATATCGGCAGCGCCCATGCTTGGAACGGTTGGAATCAGAGGTGAGCGCCCGCTGTTGAGCTGGCGAACCCTTTGGGATACGAGGTTAATAAGGACCAGTGGGTCAGTAACAATTTCTGCAGCTTGGTCGACAAGTTCGCTTTTCATAGTGGAGCCGGGTAGTTGCGGGTTTGGCCGTGTTTGTTCAAAAGATACGAGGCTCTCAGGATCAGGTGACATGGCGTTTTCGCTTAAAACAGTTTGGTTAAGTCGGAGACGGGCTGGATGTGAAACCAGAGAAGGGGCTTCTTTGCAAGGGTAAACTCTCTTGTGAGTGGGAAATTCCCTTATTTTTTCGGTAAAATGAGGAATTACGGGCTCGGTGAGGAGGAGGCGGGGGATTTGATTAAGCTTAAGTCATGAATTATTTTTCTTGTTTTCAATAAATTCTGAAAGTATTGTGTAGTCGAAAGGAAAAACATATGAACGAAACAGTAATTACCTATGCCATATATCTTGCCATCGCAGTCCCAGTAACGATTTGGGTTGCGCGAACGCTCCATAAGAACGGGAGGATATTTTTAGTGAGTTGTTTTAAAGAGAATGAGGAATTGGCCGATAGCGTAAATCATTTGCTGTTGGTTGGGTTTTATTTGGTAAATCTGGGTTTCGTTATTCTTTTCCTGAAATTAGATAAGCTGGTGACTGGGACGACGGGGATTTTTGAGGCCCTGAGCAGCAAGATAGGAGTGGTGCTGTTGGTGCTAGGGGGGATGCACTTTTTGAACATGGTGATCTTCGCGAAGCTGAAGGAGCGGGCCGATAAGCCTTTTGAAAGGCATCTTCCACCGGCGTTGCCTGCAGGGAATCCACATCCGACATGGAGGGGTGAGCTTAAAAAATAGTGGAGCGATAAGTTCATTTTAGGCGAATTTCTAGGTTGGACGAAACGCCGCTGGCGGTCAATCTACCCGCACATGCGCATACTTCGTATCCTCACGAGAAAGGAACTCAATACTTACTTCCTGAATCCCTTTGGCTGGGTGGTGCTCGCATTTGTGGTGCTGATGCAGGGGCTTTCTCTGTCCTCGGCCATGAAGGGTTTTCGCGATACGCCGGTGAAAGACAGCTTGGTTTACGTGGTGTTTCATACCCCGTTGTTTTGGTTTTATTTCCTTTTTATCTTCCCCTTGATCACGATGCGATTGTTCGCGGATGAGGAGCGGAGCGGGACTTTGGAAACTTTGCTGACAGCGCCGGTGCGGACGTGGCAGGTGGTTTTTTCCAAGTATTTCGCGGCGATGATTTTTTATGTGATCCTCTGGATTCCGGCATTGTTGCAGATCAAGGCCTTTTCTTGGATCACAGATATACCACCTGCTTATTCGGAGGGGGCGCTATGGGGGAGTTTTCTGATCATATTTCTGATGGGTTGCGCGTTTACCGCGATTGGCTGTTTGGCATCGGCTTTGACATCCAGCCAGATAGTCGCGGGAATCATCACGATAACTGCTTTGGTGATCATGTATTTTTTGGGCTTTGTTACGGTCATCTGGGGTGAATCATTTTCTGGGGCAGGAATGTTTCATTATATTTCCTCGCAGCGGCACCTGCATTATTTTGCCAGTGGGTTACTCGATACGAGGCCAGTAATATATTATCTCTCAGTAACAATTTTCACGTTAATCCTCACCCACCAAGTGATCGATTTACGCCGTTGGCGTCCATAAACGCGCACTACAATTATCATGGCATCTTCTTCTACGCGCTCCTCAAGACCTAACCGATTTGGCATGGGCTTTCTGTCCATTGTTCAGATTGGCCTGTTGCTGTTTGCGGTGATTTCCTTGAACTACATTTCGTCTCACAATTATTCGCGTGCGGATTACTCGCGTACGGCGGATTACAGTCTTTCAAGTTGGTCGGTGAATTATTTGAAAAGTGAGGAAATGACCAAACGCGAACGTCCCGTGAAATGGATCATGGTGTTCCGTCGATCTTCGCCAATATATGAAAGGGTGAGAGTTTTGGCTGAGGAATATGCTAGGAAATCGGGTGGAAAGATTGAATTGGAAGTCATTGATCCGATACGCGCAACAGATCGGGCGCAGCAGTTTGCGGCTGCATACAATTTGAAATTGGTTAGGGACATGATTTTGATCGATGCGAGACCAACAGATGACGCTCCAGTGACCCGCGAGGCGCAAACAGGAACTGCTGCGCTCAATCCTCATATCACGCTGGCTCTCGTCGAAGAAATGATCACTTATGCCGTCGATGAAAAGGGGCAGCGTCGGCCAGAAAAGTTTCGTGGAGAGAATTTGCTTACCGGAAGATTGGTTGAGGCTATAGAGGGAAAACCCAAAACTTTATTGTTTTTAGCAGATAAATCCCGTGTGGACTCGGATGGAGAAGATTCACCATGGAGTAATCTCACAACCATTCTACGTTATCAAAACATTCAGCTCAAGCCTGTCAATTTAGCGGGTTTGAAGGAGATTCCAGCAGGAGTGAACGGTGTGGCATTGATAGCGCCAAAATATGATTTCACCGAGGAAGAAATCGCAACCTTGGAAACATACTGGAATACACCACGATCGGCACTGTTGGTTTTGTTAGATTCAGGCGAATGCCCTCCGAGATTGAAAACTTTTTTACGTTCCAAAGGTGTGACGCCGCGTAACGATCGAATTATCACGAAAGATGCAACGCGCGTGATCACAGCTGCTCGTGGAAATTTCACACAAGGGATTTCGTTTCTTAAGGATCTCGAAGGGAAATCAGCTGTGTTTGAAGGCGCCTCATCTTCAATTGATGTTCGAGAAAACGCAGATGATTTAATGGTTCGGAAGTTATCACCCATGCCATTGATTCAAGTGATGGAAGGATATTGGGGTGAATCTGATTTTGGTAAAAATACGGCAGATAGTAATGCAAGTGAAACTTTTGATTCGATCCGGGATAACGGCGCGCCACTTTACATTGCTGCTGCGGTGACTCGAGGAGCGGCTAATGATGATCGCGTCGCAGCTGAGACTTCACGTATGGTGTTGATTTCAAATACGGACTTTTTGCAAAGTAACCGTCAACGAGCAGAAAATATGGATTTCCTCGCGGCGTCCTCAAATTGGCTCGTGATGCGTGAGTCCTTGATTGGCTTGCAGCCTCGTACAATTGGCATTTATATGCTACCATTGCTTCAAGCACAGGTCTCATTTATCAATCGCATGAACTTGATTTTCGCGCCTTTGGCGTTTCTGTTAATTGGCGGTTTGGTTTATTCATCTAGGCGTTCTTAGACTCACAAAAATTTCATCGTGCGCTCTATATTATTAACATTAACCGTTGCGATCAGTGCGCTAGCTTTGGGTGCAGTTGCACTATGGCAGCATCGTGATGGCAATTTGCACCGCATCCTTGGTCAACCTCCTACAGCCATAGGTAATAAGATTTTCCCTGATTTTGATCCAAATGAAGCTGTATTGATCAGCCTTGTATCTGGAGGTGTTGAAGCCGACTTTATCAAGACGTTGGATGGATGGAAGTCAACCAAACCTTGGGATGATAGGATGGATATGCGTGCGGCCATGGCGATCATTGGTTTCACAAGCAGCACGACTGCTGTGGATCTGGTCGAGCGGGATAAATTGGATCCAGATCTATCTGGTATGGGTAGCACTTCCCATAATGTTCGCATCAAAAATGCTAAAGGAAATACGATAGCATATTATAGATTGGGTCGTAAAACACCATGGGAGTTTTTGTCGCAAGCTGAAGGCGCGAAGCCAGCGCCAACCATTTATCTTTTGCCTCTGGAACGGGGAAGGAAATCTCATGTTTATGCGGCAACAGGCGATATATTGCCGTTGTTTAAAGATAACTTCAAATATCTACGTGATCATCGTCCGTTGTATTTTAATCCGCTCAATCTTCAGAAGATTTACATTAAGACATCAGAAGGCGAGCTGACTTTAGGAAGAGAAAAGCTTAATTCGCCGTGGCGTATTATAAAGCCGCTTGATCTGGCGACTGATCCATCGACGATGAAAAATTTGTTAGAAAAATTATTTGAGATACAAGCGATCAAGTTAAGCGATCGATCCGAAGTAACGATTTCCAAAGAGAGAACGAGTTCAAATAAGATAGAAATTTCGATTGTGAACTATGGTTCTGATCAGCAGACCAAACTTGAAATATTTCCCGCAGAAAGCGCATTCGCCCGCACTTCGCTGGCGATTGTGAGTGATCGTCCTGATACCGTATTTGATTTACCGCTAAAATCAGAGCCCGATTTGATATCGATTTCTGACTTGCCGCTGACGGTGAATGAACTGAGAGAGGCTACACTTACGAATCTTAATATCGCCTCGATTCGTGGTATCGCGATTGAATCCGTTGCTTCTCCAACGATTTTGGTTTCTAGAGATCCGCCTGCTCCATGGATTGTGACGGTAAGTAATAGAGAGTTGGAAGCTAACGAACAGCGACTTTTTGAGTTATTAAAAGCGGTGACTGAAACTCGTGCGCTCGCATTCGTTACGGATTCGGCACCTGAGGATCTCAGCCCATGGGGATTGGATCGTCCAATCCTCAAACTGATTTTTTTGGCAGAAAATCATCAGTCACTAACATTGCTCTTTGGTTTAGACACGAGTGGTAATCTTTATGCGATGAGGAAAGGTAGCACGAGTATCATGTCGCTAGACGTTGAATTTTTAGAGAAGATAGCCGTACGCCAGCATGAATGGAGGCATGCAAGGCTGGGTTCATTTAATCGGGTCGATCTTATGAGTCTTAAGCGACAAGACATCCAAGCTGAATCTTTGGAGCTGAGTTATGATTTTATAGGTGATACATGGAAAGCAAAACGTGGAGAGAAGGATGTCTCTGCAAATTTGGATCCACTTAAGGCGAATTTCTTGATGGGTGTCATCGAAAGCCTAGAGGTTAAAGAATGGCTATCAGAAGACGATGAGGAAGCTATCAAAACTCTTGAGAATTCATTTCTCAAATTTGAAATTCAGCAGCGTTTAGTAGATGAGTTTGGCGATAAAACAGGAGAAGTGACGGAGGTAATTTCCATTGGCGTTAGTAAAACCAGTGGTAAAATTTTTGGAAAAAAATCATCTGAGAACTTATATTTCAGTCTATCAGAAGAAACGGTTCTCAAGCTGAGTATCCCATTGTTAGATGAATAGGACGAAAATGATTCAGCGGCTGCCCTTTTCGTATGAGGGGATAGATGGAGATATCCAGCAGTTGGGGGATCTATTGAAAAATTCATTTTCCGCCGTTGATCTGAATACAGATGAAAATTTTTCAGTTCTCAATCTTGCCTGCGGGCGTGCGGATGAAACCGGTGTTTTGGTGGAGGCCTTGGTTCCTGTGAGTGTAGGATTTTATCTAGGAATCGATCTTCGAAGTGATGCGATTCAAGAAGCGACCCGTCGTTGGACATCAACAGATTGTGAGATCCATTTCATGGAAGGAAATGCGGCCATGCTCGGACGAATGAAGACCTTACCTGAGTTTGATCTGATTTTTATCCGTCATCAGAATTACTGGCACGAGCCTATGGTTTGGGAGGGGATTTTGGATGAGGCGATTTCTGCGATGAAGCCAAGTGGTTATTTGGTTTGCACTTCCTATTTTGATTTGGAGCATGATCTCTTCAAGGCGAGTATGCGGGAGCGGGGCGCAAAGCTGATACTCAATGTTAGAAATGCTCATTCCCGTGTGCTTCCAGATGCGGATGGGAAAAGCGTGGATAGGTGGCTTGGAATCTGGCAGAAAACCTAGGAGCAAGCTAATCAGACGTGAGAGATGATGGTGTCTTCAGGGAATCGGGCTTTTTTGGCCTGAGAATATTTGTCATCTGGTGAGCGATAGCCTAGAGCACATGCGACCACAGTTGCATATTCTGAGTTTTTGAGGCCTAGGATATCGTCGTAATCGCTCGGTGAAATTCCTTCGAAGGGACAAGTATCGATGCCCATTACAGCTGCCGCAGTCATGAGTTGGCCCAGAGCAATGTAGACTTGGCGGGTATTCCATGCCTGTTTCTCAGCTACGCTCATATTGCTAGTAAAGGAGGAGATCATACCGGCATAGCCTGCAAGGTTTTCCAGAGGAGTACTTTGCACTTCAGAGAGATGCGAGATCCACTTATCAATGTCTTGTTGGGTGAGATCTGTGCGTACCGTAAAGACCACGAGATGGGACGCATCGGTCACTTGGCTTTGCCCCCAAGATGCCGCTTTGAGTTTCTCGCGGATTTGCGGTGAGTCGACGACGATGAATTTCCATGGCTGTAACCCGAATGAAGATGGGGTTAAAGTTAGCGATGTTTTCAAAGCTGCCCACGCCTCTGGAGTTAGTTTTCGGGAGGGGTCGAATCCTTTGGTTGCGTATCTAAAATGCAGGGCTTCTAACAGTTCGGATGGTGAGATAGGCATGATGTCGATTTTAGTTCTGGCCAAAAGTTAATGGAAGGGTTGCGGATGGGAAGCTTTTCAGTGAGAGGCTAAATATGACTGCGAATTCGTCTTCGAAGCGATTATCCATGTGGCTAATTCCTACTCCAGCAATCCAGTCTCCAAGCTCTCTCTGGACGGTGTATTCTTGGGTTTCCATAATGCCGTCATCCATTTCAAAGACGTGTCTTGATCCGATGCCCCAGTTTTCGCTCAGTCGAATGTATACAGAAAGGTCTATGCGATTGGAATCTAAGAGAACTGGATGATTATTGAGTTCACGGTAGGCAACGGAAAATTCCCAGTTTTCATTGGGCATGAATCTAACTCTGGTGCTTAATTCTGAGAAACCAGAACCGCTATTCAAGACGGGAATTTGAGTTTCCAGATCGATTCCAAGCCAAGGTAGAGGTTGCCAGCGGACATCATTGTATAGGTTGGAGTAGTTTCGATTTCCTTCTGGATCGTTGATGTATGAATCCATGTAAGTATCGAGATATAGCCATTCATAAGATTGATCATCTCGGTGGGTGATGAGCTGGTGGCGTCCACCTATCCTGACGATATTCCAACTCTCGAACTCATCGATTGCGGTGTAGCGCAAGGGATCTAGTGAACGGGGTCGAGTGGTGAATGTGAGCCGGTCAATTTTCGGATAATCAGGGTCTAACTCGTCTGCTGAGGTAACTGACCAATTTATATAAGGTTGGAATACGTGAAGTAGTCCATCGACGCCAAGGTTTCTATTTCGAATATCACTGTAGTTTTTGGAGAATTTTAGGGCCGCCTCTGCACCGCCGTGGAGCATGAAGCGCGCATCTGAAGCCGCCGGCCCTTGAACGCCTGAGTAGTGCGTATATGCGCCGCCTATGTGGGGCGTTAAGGTGAACCAATCTTGGTAAGTAAATGGAGCGGAGAATGAATGGTTGGTATGAAATCTTTGGTAACCGGTGTCTAAGAGCTGGGCTCTGAGTAGTGCTATGCGTGGGTCGCCAGGAGTCAATGCCCGGATTTGCTCAACGAGATTTCTTTCGTATCCGTTTAGCTGGTTAAGCAATCTGCTGGCCGCAGGATCGTTGTTTGGGAGTGTCAGTAAAGGAGCTGTGAGCAAAGGATTGATGATGTTGCGGCGAGTAATATCCGCGGCTTCGACACCACGAATCGAAAACGATGTTTGTCCTTCGTGTAAGATAGGGCTGCCAAAGATGGGTTTGCGTGTTTGATCAAATGCGATTTCTGGAGATTGGGTATCAGTGCGATAGAAGTCGTTCACGCGAAAACGGCCAAAGATAGAGAGTAGGGAATCATCATCCTTGCGATAGATGCCAATGGTATTATCTGGGGCGGGATTGGTTCGATAGAGACGTGGATCAAAATCTTCCAAATAATATTTATCGGAGAGATAATTGAGATTGGTGTCCAATCTCCAATTTGCGTCTTGTTCTAGGTCTAGGTCGTAACGAGTTTTCAGCGCTATCTCAAGACGGTTGTCATTTACAGAAGTACGGGGAATGCCGGTTCGGGAATCCATAGGATCCAGATCGTGTGCGTAGTAAAAACTAAGCCCGCTGATTTCATCCTGATATTCATGCCTGGTATCGACGAGATCCAGTCCAAATGCTGCGCCACGGGTAGCTCTGAGATCCAGCTTCCACCGCGAAAGAAGCCATGCATCTTCTTTTTCGCCAGTAACGGGATTGGGTTCGCCGCCGAGCAGGATGCCGTAAGTATTGAGTAAAAACGGTCCCCAGTTCGTGCGAGTCCCAGGCACGAATTGATATCCGAGTTCGCCGTTGAGAGGTTGATTCATGTAGGGAAGCCAGAATACTGGCCGATCTCCCGCATAGAGTTTGAGGTTATGAAAAGTGACGCGTTCGCCAGGGTATACGGTGGTTTTATCAGACCGAATCCAGAAGCTCGGATCTTCGACATCGTGAGTGGATACACCTGCGTCTTTCCCTATAAAGACGCGGTCAGACCCTGAACCTTTGCTGTAGAACTTTCCGGATTCGAGGAGAATGGAATCCATGGATATACGCAATTCCTCGGCATTGATAATGCCTGTTTCATAGAAGTATACCGCGCTTTTACCGCGTTGCAGGAGGCTGCCTTGGTAGACCGATACATCTTCGTCAAAAGTCACGGATTTTGCTTTGAGATCGACGCTGGCGCGCTTCGAAAAAATTTCCAATCCGTTGTCGCCGCTGACATGAACAGGACCGCCAAGCTTGATGCCTTCTTCAGGATTTCCCTCGATAGTTCCACCATGGTTATTGATTTTGAGATTTTCAGGTAGAGCTGGAGCTTCTTGTGATTCACCGATGGGAATTTCCGGTGCTGGTACGGGTTGGATGCTTTCGACGGCAGGCGCCACTGCTTCATTATTGGGAAGGAGAGGATTATCTTGGGCTTTTAGAATTAAAATCAGGAAACACAGCGAAGCTAGTGTGGTTAGAGAGAAGCGGAAGTGTGACATCACCGCAGAGTGAACAGGATACGAGGTGGGTAAGTAAAGGCGCAAGATAGATTATGGCAGAGAGATCGGTAAGCCACAGAATCGGAATTATTTGATGCCTAGCGCTTTTTTAACCGTGGGATCGTTGATCGCCTCTGTGAGTAAAGGGTGGCGTAGGAGGGTGCTAAAACGGCCTTTTTTTGCGAGTGAGACGAGTTCTGGGTTATCTACAATCTCGGCGCGGGGTATGGATGGGTCGTCTTCCGGTGTCGATGACTTCTCAGAGTTTCCTATGATCAACTTTGCTAACTGGATCCGAGGCTCAGAAGCCAGAGGATCGAGTTTTTCCATGAGCGAGGCGGGTATGGTGCTTTTTAAGGAATTTTTGAGTCGCATCGCAAAGTTATGATGAGTCTCTTCGTTTTTTGCGTGATCTCGAATTTCAGCTACCGAGGTAATGTGATGCAGCACGGCGGCGGCAATCAAACAGAAAACAGTGGCGAAGATGAAAGTCACAAATAGCTTACCAGCGAACGAGCGTGAGGGAGGAGGGGCGTCGTCGTATTCGTCAGGTTGCGTGGAGATGGGAGTGAAGAAAAATTTGATGATTTTCCGGATGATAATGAACGACAGGATAAATGATAGAATGGGTAATCCGGTGGTGATCAAGGGAGAGGTTTGGCTGGTCCATTGGAAGGCGAGAGCAGGGGCTTTTTGCCAAGTTGCAAAACCGATCCAAATGCTCAGCCCAAGGATGGAGAGATTGGAAATGGTTCTGAGCAGGCCGCGGATCAGCATGTATACGGCGCAGACTGCGAATATAAGCAGTACGGCAGCACCGAGAGAGATCTGGGATAAAGCCTCCATGATCTAACAGATCGGACTACTGGCTCGTTGGAGAAGCGCGTGGTCAATGAGGACAAGGGTCGCCATGGCCTCGACGATAGGAACGGCGCGAGGAAGCACGCAGGCATCGTGGCGGCCTTTTCCTTGCAGGGTGGTGTTTTCGCCTTTGCTGGTAACGGTTTCCTGAGTGGAGATGATGGTGGCTGTGGGTTTGAAAGCTACGCGGAAGAAGATGTTTTCGCCATTGGAAATACCGCCTTGCACACCGCCGGAGCGGTTGGTAGTGGTGCGGATTTTGCCATCGCGCATTTCGAACGAGTCATTGTGCTCTTTGCCGGTGAGAAGGGTTCCCGAGAATCCAGAACCAATTTCAAAACCTTTGGTCGCTGGAATGGAGAGCATGGCTTTGGCGAGCTCTGCTTCAAGTTTATCGAAGATTGGTTCACCGAGGCCTGGAGGGCAGTTGCGGATCACGCATTCGATCACTCCGCCTACGGAGTTGCCATCGGAGCGGATAGCTTTGATATGGGAAATCATTTCCTCGGCGATTGATGGATCACCGGTGCGAACGATGTTAGACTCGATCATCTCGCTGGTCACTGTGTTAGGATCGACGTTGGCTTGGATGTGTTGGATGGATTTGACCCAAGCGAGGATTTCGATTCCTGGGTAGAGTTGGTCGAGCACTTGTTTTGCTATGGCTGCTGCTGCGACGCGACCGATGGTTTCACGAGCTGAGGCGCGGCCGCCACCGGAAGCGGCGCGTATGCCATATTTAGCATCGTATGTATAATCGGCGTGGGAGGGGCGATATTTTTCCGCCATTTCATCATAAGCGGATGGCCGTTGGTCGGTGTTACGCACCATGATGGAGATAGGCGTTCCCAAGGTGAGTCCATCTTGAACACCGGATAAAATTTCTGCGGTGTCGGGTTCTTTGCGTGGGGTGACAATTTCCGACTGCCCGGGGCGTCGGCGATCCAGTTCTTTCTGAATGATCTCGGTGGTGATTGGGATACGTGCGGGGCAGCCATCGATGACGACGCCGACAGCGCCGCCGTGGGATTCTCCGTAGGTGTGGATGCGAAAGAGTTTACCGAAGGTGGATGACATGAATGGAAGAGAGTTAAAAAATCGGACGCCGGAAATATGGGCTTATTCCATGTGTTTGGCGAGCTTGAAGGGAATCAGAAAACGCAGTGTCGCATTTCTCGATGGTGGAAGCACCTCCACGCAGGTGAGAGAGCCTTTGCGGATTTCCACTGAGTCGGCGTTGGAGCCCAAGAGAAATTGGACGAGCTGGGAAAAATCTGGCTCGTGACCGACAATCATGACGCGTTTGAAATCCGAAAATCCGCAAAGTTCGGAGAGGGCGGTTTCCGGATTCATGCCACAAGCGAGCCATGATTGAATGACAGGGCCGGGCATGTTGGCGGCTTTGGTGAAGGATTCCGCGGTCTCTCGAGCGCGGACCAACGGACTGCACAACACGATATCTGGGAGCATCCCGGAAGCGGATAACAGTCGCGCGGCGTTGCGTGCTTGTTCATGTCCTTTTTCCTCCAAAGTGCGCAAAAAATCGTCGGGAGTTACCGCATTCCGATCTTCGGCTTTTCCGTGGCGAACGAGGAGTAGTTGCATGATGTTATTTGTTAGAGGTGATTCGGAAATGTAGGCTTATGGAAACTTTAACAAAAAAATTTAATCATACGCATCACATTGTCATGCCGCCATCAACAGCAAGCACTTGTCCTGTGATGTATCGCGCATCGCGGCTTGCGATGAACAGCACGGCTTTGGAGATGTCCTCGGTGGTTCCGAAGCTTGCGAGAGGAATTTTCGCGATGACTGCCTCTTTCACATTTTCAGGAAGTTCATCGGTCATGTCGGTGGTGATGAAACCGGGTGCGATGGCGTTGCAGGTGACAGCGCGACCCGCGAGTTCACGTGCGACCGCTTTGGTGAAACCGATGAGTCCCGCCTTACTTGCGGAGTAGTTCGCTTGGCCGGCGTTTCCGATGAGGCCGATGACCGAAGCGATGTTGATGATGCGGGAATGTTCGCCTTTCATCATGGGGCGCATGAACGCTTTTACGGTGTTAAATGCGCCTTTGAGATTGGTATCAAGAACCGTGTCCCAATCGTCTTCTTTCATCCGCATCAGCAAACCATCGCGGGTGATGCCGGCGTTGTTGACCAGGATCGATACGGCACCGATTTCTTCGCCGATGCGTTTGGCGACTTCTTGAACGGCATCGTGGTTTGAAACATCCACAGCGTATGCGCTACAAGAGCCCGGAAAGGTTTGATTGATCTCATTCGCCGCGCCTGCGCAACTTGATTCGCTGCGGCTGATCAAAGCGACTTTTGCACCCTCGGCGGCGAAGGCTCTAGCGATTTCTTGGCCGATTCCTCTTCCTGCTCCGGTGACGACAACGATTTGGTCTTTATACTGCATGGTGATGTGTTGGATGAATTAAAGGCTTAGATCTGAGACTCTAGCAATCTTTTGAATTGATCGAGTGCTGATGCGTAGTTGGCCGCTAAATGGGTATCGGGCTCGATTCGAGAGTCAGGCGAGGGTTGGCAGAAGATAGCTTGAAGTTTCACGAGGTCATTGCCAGCAGCAGTTGCGGCGATGAGTGCGGCTCCCAGTGCAGCGGAATTAGCGACTTCTAAACGCTCGACCGGCGCCTGAAATACGTCGGCAACAATTTGGGCGATGCCGTTATTTTTGGATGCGCCGCCTGTGAGGAGAATGCGTTGGGGTGCGATTCCCATCCATTGCGAATGCAAGCGCATGTTGAGGAACTGGCCTTCTAACAGCGAGCGGATGCGGAGCGCGTCGGTTGGGTCTTCTGAAAATTCCGTAACCGGTTTTTCGAAATCGTGACGAGGTGTGATTTCGGCTCCGTAGAAAGGCAGGGTGAGGTTTTTTCCAGTAGAGGATTTCGATGCGGAAAGCGCATTTTGATCGAACGCGCTCCAATCGACACCGAGTTCATCGCGCATGGCCTCGCGAGCGAGGGATCCGTTGCGGAAACAAATCAGCGACATGAAACCACCAGCTGGATTTCCGAACACGTGACCGAAGCCTTGAGGATCGGTTTTCGGTTCTGTCATCGCAGCGAAAAACGTATCGCTAGTGCCGAGAGAAATAACAACCTGGCCGGGGGTGGTTGCGCCCATGCCGACAAGTGATGCGGGGTTGTCGCCGGTGAACGGGCAGACTTGGCAAGTTTCAGCGAAGCCATATTTCCCTACAAAATATGAGCTGATCGTCACCTGTGGTTTTAGACAAGAGGCTGCGGGCAAAAGTTTATCTGAAAGCTCGGGAGCGGTCGCGTTCATCAAATCTTGATCCCATGTTAGATTTTTTAAATTGAGAAGGTTCATGCCCGCACCATCGCCAAAATCGATAGGTAGAGATTTGCCGGCGAGAACCGACGCGATGAATGAGCTCACCAAGTGAACGTGATCAGTAGCGGCGTAGGCTGCTGGGGCTTGTTTGAAAAACTTGCGAATTTGTGACCCCGTGAAGCGTTCGATCGCAATAGAACCGGAGCGGGCACAGACTTCAGCATCGCCGCCGATTGCATTGGCGATTTCCACGCACTCCACACCGGTTGAAGTATCCATCCAGATTGGTGAAGTCGAGCGGGTTAGCGAACTTGAAAGCTGAGTTTTGAGAGAGGTAGCGGGATTGAGATTTGCGATGATGGAGTCAAAGGTCTCATTCACATAAACTGATCCGTGTTGCTGGCCGGAGCCCGCGAGCATCGTGATTTTCGATAAATCGATCTGAGCGGAGAGTTTTCCTAAAACCAAGTCGAGTGCTTCCAGCCACATCATGGGATCGGCGTGGACTTCTCCAGAAGCGCCGCCCAGAATAAAGCCGCTGGGTGCCGCGTAATGCGGAAAATCGTTGCCGAAGTTTACCGATGCCTCGGCAATGATTTTGTTTTGATCGACAGCAAGGACGATCGCGCTGAAGGATTGAGTGGAGGAATCGAAGCCAAGGAACATGACGGTAGTTTTGGGTTAATTTCGCGACGTTCAAGGATGAAACAAAAAAAGAGCGGTTGCCGAAGCAACCGCTCTTAAGTGAATCAGTTTACGTAAACTTCAAATTAGAAGCTAACGGAAAGCATGGTGCCAGCAACGAGTTCGTTGTCGGTGTCAGCATGGGTGCTGCCTGCTTCGTTTGTGAGGCTCCATGAGTGAGCAACGAAAGGCGAGATAGTCGCTGTTTCGCTGTATGCGTAGTCGAGAGCGACTTTAGCAGTCACGTGAGCAAATTCGCCTTGCTCAACGAGGTAGCCGAGAGCTGCGCTGGTGCTGAGTGTGAGGCATGGGCTGAGTTCGAAGCCTTTGCTTGCAGCGAGTTCTGTGTAACCATCGTTGTCACCATCGATGTCCAAGAAGTAAGCAAGGGAGAAGTCAACGCCGTAGAAGGACTTCGCAAGAGCAAATTTCACTTCTTGGGCATCTTCACCCAATGCTTCAAGGTTTGCATAATAGATGTAACCAACGGATGCGGTTGCGAATCCAAGGTCTTTGGAAACTTCACCGTAAAGGTCGAGCTCATCGAAGCTTGCGCCGGTGCTGTCTGAGAATGAACCGTACCAAGCACCTGCACTGAGGCCGAGGCCGTTGTATTCGGTTGAGATGTCAACACCAGTCTCGACGAGGTCTTGACCAAGGTTGAGTCCGCGGAAGAGATACTCGGAAGTATATCCAGCGTGGATTTCGGATTCGATTTCGGCCGAAGCGTTGCCAGCCGCGAAAGCGGAAGCTACGACGAGGGCGCCAATAGTTTTGTAGTAGTTTTGCATAGTTTGTTGTTGTTGGTTTCGATTGATTTAAACATCCCAAACTGCCCCGTGAGGGAACAGTCATGGTCTGCAGAGGTTAGCATTCTGCATACCAAATAGAGGTTTAAGTAAATCGTTACGCAGGAGTAATTAATTAATCCTTAGTATCTGTCCAGACAAAAATCACATCTAGCTGGGTAAAAGTAGGCATTTGGGGCGAGAAATCGTCGATCACAAGCAACTTAAACCTGAGCTCTAAATGGGTAGGAGACGCATTTGAGGCAGAATATCATCATGAAACGTATAGTTCGCAGATTTGGCACGACCTTTGCTTAGGAGGGGGACACTGCTGTGTTCCAAGCACTTAATCCGCGAGGAATCAGCTCAACATCCGACAACCACGACTCATATGATAAGAAGACATCCAACAATATTGCGAGCTCTAGCCCTGGCGGCGATAGCTTGTTTCGCCATGCCGTTTGCGTCCACGACCGTTCTTGGTCAAGATGCTACTTCGGCACCTGCCCCATCCGAAGCTGCCGCAGAAGCAGCTCCAGATGCAGCTCCAGCAGCTCCAGATGCAGCTGCCGTGGCAGCAGATACTCTTGCGTATTTCAACAACGTGGCGCCTTCAGGACCGCTAGTCGGACTACCTGGACCAGGCCACAATGCCTTCTTGATGGTCTGCGCGGCTCTGGTTTTGTTCATGACACTGCCAGGTCTCGCACTTTTCTACGGAGGTCTGGTCCGTAAGAAAAGCATCCTTTCTGTGATGGCTCAGTGTCTCGGTCTAGCAGGCTTGGTCACGATCATGTGGTGTGCTTTTGGTTACTCCATGGTTTTCGGCGAGCATGCTGCGGAAGGTGCACCAAGCTGGGCTGGCATCTTTGGTGACTTCAGCAAATACGCT
>CAMCYT010000002.1 GCA_945885485.1 Prosthecobacter debontii | reverse complement strand
GCCAAAGATGACTCGTAATGAGATTTCAGCGCAGCGATCTCATCCGCATCCGGAACGCGTGCGGTGCAGCGCTGGAACGCACGGGAAATCCTTTCTTCCAAACTACCGGAATCCGTCAGCATCCGATGAGCGAGCCCGAGCGCAGCCTCGACTGAAACCTGTTCGTTGAGCGTCACCAACGCCTGCAACGGCGTGGTGGAAAGCGTGCGACGCACACAAGAAACCGAACCGTTTGGCGCATCAAAGGTGGTCAGCATCGGATACGGCACCGAGCGGAATCTAAATGTGTAAAGCGCACGGCGGTAGCGTTGTGAATCTTGTTCCACAATCCAGGTTTTCGGTCCGTAGGAAACGGGGCGTTGGAAAAGATAGTCCGGTGCTGGGGGGTAAACACTGCGTCCGCCCAGCGAAGCGTCTAACAAACCGGAGGTCGCGAGCTGGATGTCGCGCACGGTTTCAGCAGGTGCACGGAAACGCGAAGCACGCGCCAACAAGCGGTTCTTAGGATCCATGTCACGCAGTTTTTCAGAAGCAAAAGATTCCTGCTGATAGGTCGCGCTGTTGGTGATGAGACGATGCAGGTGTTTCATATCCCATCCGCTTTCGACAAATTCACAAGCGAGCCAGTCCAGCAATTCCGGATGCGAGGGACGCGCCGCTTGATGCCCGAAATCCTCTGAAGTTTCTAACAAACCTGTTCCGAAATAGGCTTGCCAAACGCGGTTCACGAACACGCGTGAAGCGACTGGAGATTTAGGATCGACCAACCATTTCGCAAACGTCAGGCGGGATTCAGGATCGCCGGGCGGAAGCGGATGCAGGAAAGCAGGAACGTGAGGTTTCACGACATGCTTGGGATGGGTTTGCTCACCTCGTTCAAGCAAACGGGTTTCGCGAGGGGTTTTCAATTCCGCCGCTACCAATGCCCATGTCGCCAGTGGGACTTTTGCGTAGAGTGCTTCGATTTCTTTAGTCTGCGCGGAAAACTCTGTCTGATTTTCACGCCAATGCGCAAACACCCGAGCTTCTTGTTCTGGGCTGCGTTTGTCAGCAGGAGTTTCAAGCGCTGCCAACACCAAGGGTGGCAATTGATCGAGCGCGTTCGGTAAAGTAGAAGAAACGGATAAGCGAACGCGACCCAAGTTATAGGTCATGTTGTCATCGGAATTGTAGCCACCGTGATTTAACGAAAGCGTGTAATTGAAATAGGTTTTTTCCGCTCCCTCCAAGGGTTGTTCCAATTCAAAAGTCAGCACTGCGGGATCGTTATTACGTGCTGGATCTCTCTCATGAGTCCATGCCGTTTTGTTATCACCATCCAAAGCGAAAGCCACTGGCCCCGTGCGCCTATCATCTGGCTTGGCTTCCGCATTGTTAGGAAAACGTTTCGGATCCAACGCAACTTCTGGTGGATTCACACTTGCTACTGGATTTTTAAATTTCAGCTTATCGGTTTTTGTCGCTTCTTTACCTCCTTTTAAATTGAACTCAGTCAGCGCACCCGTTCCTCGAGTTGATCGCCCCGGTCCATTCATCGGTAAATATGGATCATTCATTACCTCGAGACGGGCAGAACGGATCACAGTCAAATTAGATGAGCTAGTAAACGACTCACCGCCACGAGTGTTGGCATAGCCCATATTGATAACGGACTTATCTGCTAGCGGCCAAAATTTTTGTCCTGAATCACCAAGTTGATAAAGCTCTAGCGCTTCCCATTCGGTGCGCGGTAGAGCTAGCATTTCACGCTGCCATGCTTGAAATTTATCTTCGGTAACCGGTGATAATTTCCGCACAGTTTTATCAATCTCTGTTATCTCACCTAACAACTGATCCACCGTTTTTCTCTCACTCGGGGTGTAGGCCGCGATCGATGTTTCGCTGATGTTGTTCAAATACGCGAACATCCCGTAATACTCATCGTGAGTGAGCGGATCGTATTTGTGGGTGTGGCACTGCGCGCATTGCGCGGTTAGGCCAAGCGTCGATTTTCCAATCGCATCGATCCTATCAAAAATCCCCTCAACGCGGAACTGCTCAGGCTTTGCTCCACCCTCTTCGTTAGTCATCGAGTTACGTAAAAATCCTGTCGCAATGCGATCGTCTTGAGTTGCTTTTGGTAAAAGGTCTCCAGCGATTTGTTTCACCACAAAATCATTGTAAGGCATGTTTTGATTCATCGCGGAGACCACCCAGTCGCGATACATGTGATGATAACGTGGTAAGTCTTTTTCGTAGCCCGCAGAATCGGCGTAACGAGCAGCATCTAACCAATCACGGCCCCAGCGTTCACCGAAATGAGGGCTAGCGATCAAGCGCTCGATTTCTTTTTCTGCATCCCCTTTCGCCGCAAGTTCTTCTAATGTCGGAGGCAGGCCAACTAAATCTAGCGACAAGCGACGCAGCAAGGTCTCAGGTTTTGCGGACGGTGCGGGAGCCAATTTCTCGCTCTCCAATTTTGCTAAAACAAAGGCATCGATAGCATTTTTCACCCATGCTTTGTCTTTCACCTGTGGCACAGGTGGGCGTTTTGGCGTTTGAAATGCCCAATGCGTGCCCCATTTCGCGCCTTGGTTAATCCAGTCGCGGATCAGCTGCACTTTTTCAGGCGATAACCGCTTCTTTTTCTCCGGCGGCGGCATGACCTCCTTGGGATCGGTGTGCATGATGCGCTCAATGATCAACGACGCTTTCGCATTCCCCGGCACGATCGCCTTGCCGCTATCTCCTCCTTTCAAAGCCTTTTCCTGAACATCCAAACGCAGACCGCCTTCGATTTTCGACTCATCCGGGCCATGGCAGGCGTAGCAATTTTCCGATAAAATCGGCTGAATCTGCGTCGTGAAATCGATTTCCCCAGCCAATGCGGTGGATTGGATAACGATGAGGAAATGTATGGAAAGCCAGCGCATGAGTAGGGGAGTATACTACTCGGGGCATGGAAAACTTTCCATGCCGCAATCGTCTTTTTATGGTAGAATCCGCGCATGAAGCATCTCAGCCACTTCCCCATGAACGATTCAATCATCGGGTTATTCGATCATCTCCCTATGGTGATTTTCTACATGAAAGACGCGCAGGGGTCGTTTATACGCTGCAATCCCCGCTTTGAGGAGTTTCATGGCCTGACCCATGGCGCGGTGATCGGGCTGGATGATTTTTCGCTGCATCACCCAGCCATCGCGAGCCGATACCGCACGGAGGATCGTAAAATCATGGAAACGGGAAATCCCGCCACCAACCGCATCTGGCTGGTTCCCAGCGCAAAAGGCCTGCTGCGGTGGTGGGTTTCTAACAAGTTTCCGACCTATGACGGAGCTGGGGAAATTTCCGGGATCGCGGGCGTGATGTATGAAATTTCCAATGCCAAAGGAATGACCAAGCCCTTCGCGAGGATTGAGCCAGCTTTGAAACTCATCCATTCGGAGCTGCATGCTTCCATTACCACCGCGCAACTCGCCGTTGCGTGTCATTACTCGGAGAGCCAGTTCAACCGAGTATTCCGCGATCTCACCGGTCAATCCCCACGCCAATATTTGCTCCACCACAAAATCGAAATCGCCAAAGACCTGCTCTCGCGCACGGACCTTCCGCTCTCGGAGGTCGCCTATCAATCGGGTTTTTACGATGCTAGCGACTTCGGAAAACGCTTCCGCGAAATCGAGGCGGTCACGCCGAGACAATACCGTGCGCAGCTTCAAAAGCTGATTTTGGAGACGCCAGTCTGAGAAATAGGTAGGGCGCCATCGCCGAGGGCGCCGCGCGCAGCGAGATATGCATTTGATGATTTTATGAAGAAATAAATGCTTCTTCATTTCATGCGGCGCCCTCGGCGATGGCGCCCTACCTGTCGATCACCCAATGTTTGGGGTTGAGCGATGCCGAGTAATGGTCAAGCTTCCGGCGTGGAAACTCAGGTAAACGTTTTACGCAGGGCGCATTGGCTGGATGGCGCGGAGGCGATAGATGTCGCCAAGCGCTTGGAGTGGTTGGGTGGCTTGGTGTTTTTTGATACCGTGGGAAATATCCCGAGCAACTGGGGTAGGGCTTGTTCGGTCATCGCGGCGCAACCGACCAAAATTTTCACGGGAGATATTTTTCAAGAGGCCGATCTAGAAAAGCTGCGTGGCAGCCTGAAACGAAACGCTTCAGCCGTGAGTGATCAGGGATTTCCGCAAGGTGGGTTGTGTGGCTGGGTGACCTACGAAGGTGAATTTGTTTTCGGCGAGTATCGCGAAATGCTCATCCGTGATGAGCAGAGCGGCGATTGGTGGGAGATCGGCGGACTCTCGGCAAAAATCAGCGATCCCCTACCGAGCTCGGCTATTCCGAAAAGTTTCATCCCACAAAATCAGCAAGAGGATTTTGTCAGGGCGGTGGAGCGCGCGAAGGAATGGATTGCTGCGGGAGATATTTACCAAGTGAATCTCGCGCAAGCATTCGAGGCAGAGGTCTGCGGCGAGGGCTCGTTGTTGGCGCTTTATGAAACCTTGCGTGAAGCAACGCCTGCACCGATGGCGGCGTGGATGGCATTGGGCGGGAAAGAAATTTTAAGCACTTCGCCGGAGTTGTTTTTGAAAATTTCAGGAAAAGGAATTGAGACGCGCCCAATCAAAGGCACGCGTCCGAGATTCCGAGATTCCGATGAGGACAGGCGTTCTGCGGTGGAGTTACAGACATCGCCGAAAGAGATTTCCGAGTTGGTTATGATCACGGATTTACTGCGGAATGATTTGGGACAGGTGTGTGAATACGGCAGCGTGGAAGTGAGCCAGATGTTAGAGTTAGAAAGCCTCGCGCAAGTGCATCATTTAGTTTCGACCGTGCGGGGAACTCTGTGCCCCGAGCAAGATGCGCTGAGCGCTCTCGCTGCATGTTTCCCCGGCGGTAGCATCACCGGCGCACCCAAAAAACGCGCAATGGAAATCATTCAGGAACTTGATCAACGGCCACGCGGTGTCTATTGCGGGGCGATCGGTTGGCTAGGTTTCAATGGCGAAAGCGAATTCAACATCGCGATCCGAACCCTAGTCCGCGACGGAGAAAAACTTAGTTATCAAGTCGGCGCGGGGATCGTGGCGGACTCGGTGCCCGAGGAGGAATTTCAAGAAACCCTGCACAAAGCGGAGGGAATCAGACTGGGAGTGGAGAGATTTCAGAGCTTGAGATAGGCGCGGGTATTTTAAAACAAGGAGAGAGGAGTCTAAGGAGGTGAGGAGATGGGATTCATAAACATTACCCATTCATCCTCTTCTTCTCCCGCTTCTCATCCCTCCCTGTAGAAAAATGCCGAAGCAACCCCACAGCCTATGAAGTTCGCTTTAGGCGATTTCCGACGCATAGAATTCCTGCCAGTCGTCGAGGTTATTCAGGTTGACGGCATCGGTGGGTTTTCCATCCGGAAGACCCACGGCAGCAAGGATGGATTGGCGGGTTTCATCTTTGTGTTGGTAACCAGCAATCGCTCCGTTGATTTCGGCGATGGAGGCGGCGTTGAGCTTTGTTGCACTTTCGGCGAAGAACTTCTCAAACTGGGTGTAGCTTGGCTTGTTGCTGGCAACAAATGAAACCAATGCCTCTTGGCTAACACCAAGCGCATCAAGCACCATCATGTCATAGCCAGGGCCGCAGTTTTTATATCCATCGGCAAGCTTACCGACCGCACCAAGGCACATTTTTTGCCAAAGACGTGGAAGATGAAGAACACCAAGCGGACCGGCGGTGCCGGAGGAGATCGTAGGAACAATTTTGTGACTCATAGTGACGGGAGGATAAGGCTCAAATTTTAAATCTTAAACTCTAAATTCCAAAAGAAGATGAAAAGTTTCTAATACGGCCCGTGAACCCATATTTACTTTTGAGATTTAAAGTTTAAAATTTAGAGTTTTATTCTCTATGTCCTCCCTCTTCCTCAGTGCCTCCGTTGTTAAAAAAGCGCGAACATCCACGGAAATTTGCTTTATCCTTGCTCGCTTGGCCTTGTTGGGATTTGTTCTCGGCTCTCATGTCCACACTTCCTACCGCTGACCTCCTGGCACTTGATACGGACGGCATTTCCAGCCGCCTATCAAAACTCAGGAGGTATCTTTGACGTTCCCGTTTTAGAAAACAAGATCCAGACGCTTGAAGAAGCGATGGGTGCTCCGGCATTTTGGAACGATCCTGACAAGGCGCGGAAAATTTCCGAAGAAGCCGCTGGAATGAAAAAGAAGCTGGGAAGCTTCCTCTCGCTGGAAGGTCGGTGCAAAGATGTCATCGAGGGCGTTTCGCTGGCTAAAGAATTTGACGACGAAGATCTTGCTAGAGAAGCCATCACCGGCGCAGCCAAACTTGAAAAGGACATCCGCGAATTCGAACTCCTCACACTTTTAAATCGCCCCAACGACGATGCCAACTGCTACCTTGTGATCCAGGCGGGTGCCGGCGGCACCGAGGCCTGCGATTGGGCGCAGATGCTTCACCGCATGTATACCCGTTGGGCGGAGAGCAAAGGTTACAAGGTTGAAACCCTCGACTGGGAAGACGGCGATGGCGCTGGCCTTCGCTCTTCAACGATCAAAATCACCGGCGAAAACGCGTTTGGTTTCCTCAAGAACGAACGCGGCGTGCACCGACTTGTTAGAATCTCGCCATTTGATGCCGCTGGAAAACGACATACCTCCTTCGCATCCATCGACGCCACCCCTGAAATCGATGACAAGATTAAGATCGAGATCAACGATAAGGATGTCGAAATCACCACCATGCGCTCCGGCGGCAAGGGTGGGCAAAACGTCAACAAGGTCGAAACCGGAGTTTTACTGCGCCACCTTCCTTCTGGAATCCTGATCAAGTCCACCGCATCCCGTACTCAGGGCGCGAACAAGGAACTCGCCTACCAAATCCTCAAAGCGAAACTTTTCCAGATCGAGGAAGACAAACGCGCCGCCGAAGCCGAAGCCGCCTACGGCGAAAAAAGCGATGTCTCATGGGGCAGCCAGATCCGCTCCTACGTCTTCCAGCCCTACCAAAAAGTCCTCGACCTCCGCACCGGTGAGGAATCAGGAAACATCCAGGACGTCATGGATGGCGACATCGATAACTTCATCGAAGCCAAGCTACGCGGAAAAGTCCGCGTCAAAGGTGCGAAGGATGAGGAAGATTGACAAGGAGAGGCGGCATCCTGCCGACTTCTTGAGATAACTTTGGTTGTAGGGCAGCAGAATGCAGCCCCTCCTTGAGATTGATTAGCTGATAGGCGGCGAGATTTTCTTCAGCCAGAGTGCTGGAGCTTGCTCCAGCCATGCGGTGGACGGAGCTTGCTCCGTCGCGGGTGGCTTTGTTCTTTTTCTTGCTCTCTTCACCCACCACGCGGAGCAAGCTCCGCTCCTCCTCGGCGGAGGCAAGCCTCCGCACTCCAGACTGAGCCAAACCTCATTTAACTAAATGGTTCGAGCGGAGCTCCTGATGAATCCCTTGTGAGGTCGCGATTTTAAAATCGCGGTTCCTTTCTGGAAGGCGATGCCTACCCTACCTTTTTGGGATTAACCCTAAACCGAGCTTGCTCGCGCGAGTTCTTCGCGGCGGAAATTGGTTGGGGAGTTTCCGGTGAAGCGGGCGAAGCTGCGGTTAAACTGGGAGAGCGATTGATAACCGATGTGGAATGCGATTTCGGAGACGCGGGCTCCTGGTTTGAGGAGTTCCTTTTTCGCCCAATCGATGCGGCGGCGGTTGACGTAGTCTGTTAGAGTCAGGCCGGTGGATTCTTTGAAGACACGACAAAAATGGGACTCACTGAGACCCGCTTGTCTGGCGACCAGAGAGAGAGGCAGAGGATCGGCGAGGGTTTCATCGATGAATTTTCTCGCACGTGCGACGGCGGCGGGTTCGCTATGATCGCTGATGATCGCAAGTTTCTCTGAATGCCTGCCGAGTTGGGAGGCGAAAGTCGAAAGCAGCGTGACCATGCTCTGGTAGCGCTCGGGAATCACGACTTGAGTTTGGAAATAGGCCTCCTTCAGTGCATCGACATCTTTCTTGGTCAGGCCTTGGCGGCGCAAGGTTTTCGATACTTGTTCGAAGGTAGTTGGGCTGGGGACTTTGTGAAAAATTTGTCCCGTGCGCAGGATACCGATGGGGCTGCCGTTGCTTAAAACTGGTATGGCGGTGGCGGACATTCCGGAAAAGCAATGACAGGTGGTTGGACCATTGATTTTTGCCTCTGCGTTGAGGCGTTGGTTGACGTCGATACAGGCCTTGCAGGCGCTTTTACAAAGATTGAGCTTTTCACAAAACGAAATACCGTTTGCGTCAGGCTCACAGGCAGCTTCGTGTAGTTCATCTATTCCTAAAAACCGAAGCGGCAGGCCGGTCGCACTGCGGAATGCGTGCTGATAAGTCGTGAACAATTCACAATGCAGCACTTTTTCATAAAGCGCTTGGTTGAAATGGTCTGGATCGCTGGTCATCTTTCGCTGCCGCCTAGTTGCAATGTAGCGAACGATAGAGGAACTTGGCCGAGAACACAACTTTTTGATCCTACCTCGGAGTTTCAGCGGTTTTGCCTTAAAAAACCTCATTTAGAAAGATTCAATGGTTCCTTCAGCCCAAGGGCGATGATGGTCAGTGAGAGGATTCATGAAATCCATCCACGCGACGGTAATAGTGGTCGCGTTGTAGATCAGCGCGAAACTGAACGCGATGGCGAGAACTTGCACTCCGAGAGTCGAGCAGTTCTTTAGAAAACGCGCATCGTGTGGCTTGCGTTAGACTCCGCGTATTTTTATTTTCATGGGCAGCTTGATGAATTTTTCATTCGCGTTACATTCTCAGGTCTTGATTCGGGGCGATGGGCGGGTGAGGCTGGGAAATGGTTGAGCGACTTAGAAATGCGATTCGGGATGTCGAGGGATTTCCCAGAGAAGGGGTCGTGTTCAAAGACATCACGCCGATCTTGGGCGATGCGGAGTTGTTTCGGGCGGCGATTGATTTACTTATCTCCTCGGCGGGCGGAGAAAAGGTGGATAAAATCGTGGGGATTGATGCGCGTGGATTTATCCTCGCAGCGGCGGTGGCGGATCGGATGGGATTGGGTTTTGTGCCGATTCGCAAAAAAGGTAAGCTGCCATGGAAATGCAAGGAAGCGGCCTACGCGCTGGAATACGGTGATGCGGTGGTGGAGATCCATGAAGACGCTCTCAAGCCCGGCGAGCGGGTTCTTCTCGTCGATGATATCCTTGCCACCGGCGGCACGGCGGCCGCTGCGGTAAAATTGCTTTCAGGACTCGGAGCGCAAATCGTGGCGATTTCTTTTTTAATCGAGCTTTCATTTCTCCATGGACGCGAAAAACTCGGGGAGCACCCCGTGAAGTCGATCTTGAATTTCTGATTTCATTACACACGAACAAACACAATGAGCTGGAAAGAATACAACGAAAGTTTGGTAAGATACGAAGACCTCAGGTTCTCCTTGGATCTGTCTTTAATGAATGTGAAATCAAGCGAGAAAGACGCGCTGAAAGACAACATCGTAAAAGCGTTCGACGACATGGTGGCATTGGAAAGCGGCGCGATTGCGAATCCAGATGAAGGCCGCATGGTCGGTCATTACTGGCTGCGCAAACCGGAGATCGCGCCAACAGCTGAAATCAAAGCCCAAATCACCGAGCCCATCAAAGCTCTGAAAAAATTCGCCGAGAAAGTCCACACCGGCCAAGTCCGCACCGCGGCGGGTGGCGTGTTTAAGCAAGTGCTCTTGATCGGGATCGGCGGTTCCGCGCTGGGTCCACAATTGGTTTCTCAAGCGATCGGTCAAAAAGCCAAAATCCCTCTCGCATTTTTAGACAACACCGATCCACAAGGCATCGATGAAACCCTCGCCACTCTGAAACTTTCTGAGACACTGGTGTTGGTCATTTCAAAATCCGGAGGAACTCCAGAAACCCGCAACGGCATGCTCGAAGCCAAAGCGGCGTTCGACAAAGCCGGAATCGATTTCGGAAAACACGCTGTCGCTGTCACCGGCGTGGGCTCGAAGCTGGATCGTTACGCGACGGAACAAGGTTTCATCTCCCGTTTCCCGATGGAGGATTGGGTCGGCGGACGGACTTCCGTGCTCTCAACCGTCGGCCTCGTGCCAGCAGCTCTGCAAGGCCTCGATATCGATGCGATGCTCTCTGGCGCCGCAGCGATGGATGAAAAAACTCGCGTTCGCGATGCCGCGAAAAACGCCGCGATGCAGCTTGCGATCGCATGGCACAGCGCAACCAAAGGACGCGGTGAAAAAGACATGGTCGTATTGCCTTATAAAGATTCACTCGTTTTATTTTCCAAATATCTCCAGCAGCTCGTGATGGAATCTTTGGGTAAAGAAAAAGATCTCGCCGGCAATACCGTGAACCAAGGAATCGCGGTATACGGCAACAAAGGCTCGACCGATCAGCACGCCTACGTGCAGCAACTCCGCGAGGGCGTGAATAATTTCTTCGCGACATTTATCGAAGTTCGCCATGGCCGACAGGGGAAATCCATCGAGGTCGATCCCGGAAACACCAGCCAAGATTACTTGCAAGGCTTCCTTCGCGGCACACGCAATGCGCTTTACGAAAACGGCCGCAACTCGCTGACGATTTCGATTTTCGAAGTCACTCCGTTCACGCTTGGAATGTTGATCGCCTTGTTTGAGCGCGCGGTTTCCTTCTACGCCTCCTTGATCAATATCAACGCCTATCACCAACCAGGCGTCGAAGCTGGAAAAGCCGCTGCTATTGTTTTCCTCGATCTGCTCAGCCGCGTGCGCGGTCGCTTGGTTTCCGAAGCGAAAAATGCAGAGCAGGTCGCCTTCGAAGTCGATGCCGATCCGGAATCGGTCTATCACTGCCTGGTCCACCTCGCAAACAACCACGAAGCCCAGATGTCCATGGGGAAAAGCCCTGCGGAAGATTTGTTCCAGTTGTGATTAGGAAAGGTACGGTCAACACGCCGTGTTGACCGTAGAATAGAAAAGGGTGGCATTGAAGGATGTTACACAACCACAGGATTAATAGTTTTTTGAGATTCTTGAATTGGGTCGCCACGGCGTGGCGACCCTACCTTTTTTTAAGGTAAAATTTGGGGTTTCAAGTTCGCATCGAAAGGCTAAGTTCTCGCCATGATCCAAATCACTGACAAAGCAAGCGCGGAACTCGTGTCCTTGCTGAAAAGCAAGTCGGCCTCGCCGACGGCTGGGCTGCGGCTTGGCGTCAGCAAAGGCGGCTGCGCGGGCTGGCAGTATGAAATGAAAGTCGCCGAGCCGGAAGCGGGGGACGAAATCGTCGAGCAAGGCGAGGCGCGGGTCATCATCGCGGCGGATAGTTTTGATAAATTGCGGGGTTGTGAAATCGATTACTCGGATGATCTAACAGATGCTGGATTTAAAATCAACAATCCCAAAGCGCGACGTTCCTGCGGATGCGGCACATCGTTCGAACCCGATGACGAACCCGAAGGCAGCGGCGCGGAAGACGGGGAAGTTTGTGGCGAGGGAGGCGCGGTTTAATTTTCGTGCCTCAGAAACGCAAACCACAGAGCGAAGAAATCGAGCCACCAAAGCCGGCATACTACTGGTGGATGCTTGCAAATATTCTAGCGGCATCCTTTGCGTTAATCAGTTGGGCCCTATGTCTGCACGTTTTCGGAAATCCAGAAATCCCACGCAACTACGCGATCCTGAAATGGCTTGGTCGTCTCCCCGAGCTTAAACGCTACACCGTCCTCGATGTCCCTAACGGAAATGCGCTGAATCCATCAGAACTGTATGGAAAATATTTCGGACTAACCGAGAAAAAGCGCGCGCGACTCAACTCACTCTTGTTGCGTAACTACATGCGCAATTTTGATAAAAATCTACTGCTCACCTATGCGGAAGGCGACTATCAAGTGGCCGATGTAACCAAGCTTGAAAAGGGCGATTTCCTTTACCCCGGCTTCGTAGTCCGCGCTCAAGCAATGGTGAAACAAGACGACTTTGCGCTAGCGGTCGGATTCCCCGTGGTGATGGAATACATTTTCCCAACTGACAACAAAGATGCCGTATATCAGTTTAATAAAGGCGATATTCTTGAGGTGAATAAAAACCCGAACTGCGCCGCCATCATCTATATTGCAAAAACTATCGTCGATGAAGAGCAAGCACTGAAAATCACCGTCGTCCCCATCGCCTACGGCCCATACCGAGTCGGCGAAGAAAAAGCCTTCGCCATCGAACCTCCAGAAGCCCTGAATCCAGCGTCGAGCTTGCCGATCTGGAAATAGGCTCCATGAAGGTAGGGCTGCATCGCCGAGGCAGCCGCGCGTAGCGAGATGACCTAGATTTAGAAAATAATGTTTCCAATGACTCAACGCTTCGCGCTAAAGATTCTTCATACGATTCACTCAAGGACTCCTCGTTTGCACGCGGTGCCCTCGGCGATGACACCCTACCACCCCCCCTATGCTACCTATTCGGAAATACCTGCCGCATGATGTGCCCTCTTGGATCGATCCCACTCAGGAGGCGTTCTTCCTAACAATAAACGGAAAACGCCGAAACGTGAATCAGTTCGCAAATCCGAAAAATTGGGAAGCCATTTTAGAATCTATTGCTTTCCGAGAGAATCGAGGTGATTGGCATTGGAATCTAATCTTGGCCATGCCGGATCATCTGCATGGAATTGTCTTTTTTCCGCAACATTTCGAGATGCGCAAAATGATCGAAGAGTGGAAGCGTTGGCTCGCGCGTCAGTGCAAATTTGAATGGCAAGATGGATTTTTTGAGCATCGACTACGCTCAGAAGAAAGCGCCCAAGAGAAAGCGATTTATATTCGAATGAATCCCAACCGTGCAGGCTTAATTGATGTATCGGAATCTTGGCCTTATCAAAGGGATTGAAAAACTGCTAGGTAGGGTGCCATCGCCGAGGGCGCCGCATGAAATGAAGAAGAATTGGATGTTTCATAAGAGAATCTAATGAATCCTCGTTTGCACACGGTGCCCTCGGCTATGGCACCCTACCAATCTAACAATCAGCTCACACAGAAACTTTTTTCCCGCCATTCTGCGCGGATTCATAGATCGCACGAATGAGTGCAACAGCTTTACGGGCTTCACCCGCATGCGTTTTGCACTGGCGTCCTTCCTGGATCGATTGCACGACCTCTTCAAAATTGCGTTGATGCTGATAGAAATTGATCGCGGTAGGATCGTTTGCACCAAGCCCGGCTTCTTGGCCTTTCATCAAGGTTGATTTGATCTGTGTGTCTTCAGGTTTCTCTTCGCGGAAATCCCAGATTTCGAAAGATTCGTCGGCTAGGAAAACCGATCCATCAGTTCCGGCCAGTTGGACACGAGCGGGATGTCCGGCTTTCGACCAAGTGCAGGTCGAGCACTCGATCACGCCGAGCGCACCATTTTCAAACTCCACGGTTGCGACGATACTGTCTTCCACCTCGATGCGCTCGTGAGCGAGGCACGCGGTGACGGCTTGCACGGATTTTGCAGGACCTGCGAGATAGAGTAGAGCATCGACCGTGTGCACCGATTGATTCATCAACGCACCACCACCATCCAACGCCCATGTCCCGCGCCAACCGGCGGAATCGTAATATGCCTGATCGCGGAACCATTTCACGTAGGCCGATGCCGAGGTGAGTTTTCCAAAACGTCCTTCATCGGCCGCTTTTTTGAAAGCATCCATTCCGGGATGGAAACGGCGATTCAACACCGCGGAAAGCGTTTTGCCATTCTTCGCCGCAGCAGCTATCAACTGATCAATGCGCTCGGTGGTGATCTCCAATGGCTTTTCACAAATCACATGTTTGCCAGCATTCAAAGCAGCAAGCGCAGGATCCAAGTGCGCACCGGAAGGCGTGCCGATCGTTACAATCTCTAACTCAGGATCGGCAAGAAACTCGTCGATGTTCGAGTAAGCCTTGCAGCCATATTCCGTTGCGATTTTTTCCGCAGCCTCCGCGCGGAGGTCGAAAACCGATTGGAGCTCACCGCCAGTCATGGCAGTGATGGCTTTTGCGTGAAAGTGGCCGATCATACCGGCGCCGATGATTCCGAATTTCATGAGAGGATGTTTGGTTGGTTAAATTGAGAGATCGCGGGGATATTTGGGATTTAGGCCTGCGGTGGCAAGGTTGCTTTTAGTTTTACTGCGACTAAGCTTCTGCCAGTTCTCGTATGACTGATTCCCACGAAAAAAAATCCTGCTGCAGCGGCCACGACCATTCAGCAGAAGCCGATGTCGAACCATCCTCGGGAGCGAAATATTTTTGCCCGATGTGTCCCGGTGTGGAGTCCGACAAACCCGGCGATTGCCCGAAATGCGGCATGGCTTTGGAGCGAAATCCTTTGTTCGCCGCCGACGGAGAGGATCATGAAATCCTTGCGCTGAATCGAAAATTTTGGATCTCCGCCGTGCTTACGCTGCCAGTGTTTTTCCTCGCCATGACACACCTATTTCCCGACCTGCATTTTCGAAGAGATCTCACAAAATGGATCGAATTCATCCTGACTATCCCCGTGGTTCTCTGGGCGGGCGGAATGTTTTTCACGAAAGCATGGGTCTCGCTGAAAACATGGAATCTCAACATGTTCACGCTCATCGCCACCGGCGTCGGCGCAGCGTTTATCTACAGCGCGGTCGCGGTTCTCGCGCCGGGCATGTTTCCGGAATCGTTCAAAGAACACGGCGAGGTCGGCCTCTACTTCGAGGCCGCTGCAGTGATCACGGTGCTGGTTTTGCTCGGACAATTGTTAGAAGCGAAAGCCCGCGCCCGAACCGGTGAAGCCATCCAATCCCTCATCGGCCTCGCCGCAAAAACCGCTCACCGCCTCCGCGACGGAAAAGAAGAGGACGTCCTAGTAGATGAAATCGCGGTCGGCGATCTCCTCCGTGTCCGTCCCGGCGAAAAAATTCCCATCGACGGCACGATCACCGAAGGTGGCGGCAACATCGACGAATCCATGATCACCGGTGAACCCATGCCAGTCGCGAAAAAAGATGGCGACCCCGTGATCGGCGCAACCCTCAACCAAACCGGAAGTTTCGTGATGCGTGCGGAAAAAATCGGTGGCGAGACGCTGCTTTCACAAATCGTCCACATGGTTGCGGAAGCGCAACGCAGCCGTGCGCCCATACAAAAAGTCGCCGATACCGTGGCGGGTTGGTTCGTGCCGATTGTGATCAGTTTATCCGCCATCACCTTTATTCTATGGGCGATTTTCGGCCCTGCTCCTGCGCTAGCGTTCGCCTTGGTCAACGCCGTTTCCGTGCTCATCATCGCTTGTCCTTGCGCGCTCGGGTTAGCCACTCCGATGTCAATCATGGTCGGAGTTGGCCGCGCGGCAGGGATGGGGATTCTCGTGAAAAACGCGGGTGCCATCGAGCTTGCGGAAAAAATCACTCATCTCGTCACCGACAAAACCGGCACACTCACTGCTGGCAAACCAAGCGTCACCGATATTATCCCCTCTCAAAATTTTGAACGCGAAGCACTCCTCCGCCTCGCCGCTTCCGTCGAGTCGCCTAGCGAACATTCGCTCGCCCGCGCCGTGGTAGATGCCGCGAAAGAATCTAAGATTAAACTTTTTCCAGTCACCAATTTCGAATCAACCACCGCAGGCGGCGTGACGGCTGGCGTCGATGGAAAAATGGTTAGAATTGGAAAATCCTCTTTCCTATCCGAACACGGCATCGCCATTCCTGACGATTGGGAGCTACGCGCCCAAGAGCTTCGGGGAAAAGCCAAGACGGTTGTATGGGTCGGGGTTGGCACCGAACTCGCAGGCATTTTCGCCATCGCCGATCCCATCAAAGCATCCAGCGCCGAAGCGATCCGCACCCTTCACGAGATGGGCGTGAAAGTCATCATGTGCACCGGCGACAACGCAGCAACCGCTCAAGCAGTCGCGAAAGAACTCGGGATAGCCGAAGTCCATGCTGAGGTCTTGCCTCAGGATAAAATCAACCTGATCCATGCGCTCAAAGCCAAAGGAGCAGTCGTCGCCATGGCAGGCGATGGAATCAACGATGCCCCTGCCCTCGCTAGTGCGGATGTCGGCATCGCGATGGGCACCGGCACCGACGTCGCCATCGGCAGCGCCGCTATCACCCTCGTAAAAGGCGACCTCCTCGCCATCGCCAAAACCATCCAACTCAGTCGCGCCACTATGCGCAACATCCGCCAGAATCTGTTCTTCGCCTTCATCTACAACGCCATCGGCGTCCCCATCGCCGCCGGTGTGCTCTACCCATTTTTCGGAATCCTCCTAAGCCCTATGATCGCAGGCGTTGCGATGAGTTTCTCCTCCGTCTCTGTGATCCTTAATGCACTGAGACTAAAACGGAAGAGCCTTTGAACCTCATCGTCTATGGTATTTTTTGAATTCGCTTTTCTCTTCATTCAAAAATCAACAATTAACAATCGTCAATCAAACCGATAAAGCACTCAGGCAGCTAGGAGCGTCGATTTCCGATTGTTGTTCCTAAACAGGAGAATAGCGACATAGCGCGCCACCATATCTGTTTCGAAAACATTCAATTTCAAGATGATGCGCAGATAGCCGGAATTTGGATTCCATTATCCGCATCGAAATGTTGAACTAAGTTAGTAGTAACCTACTCCGTGCTGTAAAATCAGCTTCGAACCATGTCCGACAAACCTGACATCAACCAATCTCTAGCGCATCCTGCGCAGCAAAAGGTGTTTAACCTGTTAGAGAAACTTATTTCCAGCGTTCCCATCTCCAAGGAAACGGTCAGCAACACGCCTGAAGAACGCGCACGGGACATCGTGCGCATCGCAGGCATCAAAGCTGGAGCCGTGTCAGCAACATTAGCGCTTGCACCCGGGCCAGCAGGATTACTCACCATCATTCCCGATCTTAAAAAAGTATGGGATATCCAACAGCAAATGGTTTCAGACATCGCCGCCTGCTATGGGAAATCCGCTCAGTTGAACCAAGAAATGATGGTCTACTGCCTGTTCCGACATGGCGCCGCCATGCTAGCGCGTGACATTCTCATCCGGGTCGGTGAAAGACTCATTCTCAAACAAGGCAGCCTGAGGGTCATCCAAAACATCCTCAAACACATCACGATTCATCTGACCCAGAAAGCCATCGGCAAATCAATCTCTCGTTGGGTACCGATTATCGGCCCTATCGTCGTAGGAGGTTACTCCATCCTGGACACCCGCTCCGTCGGCAAAACCGCCATCGAGACCTTCAGCCGGGAAATTGAGATCGAGATCGAGGTGGAGGAATCTTTTCTCCCCCAGGGTCATCCAGCTAAGGAGAAACTTTGGCAAAATAAAGAAGAGAACCACGGATGAACGCAGATGGACACGGATAAAAGCATGATGAAGGTGAGTATTTCAGCCAAATGAGCCGCAATGGCAGGGTTAAAACTCATCTTCGGCACCAATTATTGATTTCTGATCCGTGTTCATCCGCGTTTATCCGTGGTTAAACCTCTTTCTTCTCCCTAGCTTGATGACCCTGTTTTCCCCCCAGCAAAATTTCCGTTGAATAAACTCAACTCTGGATTACTCTGATTATCGCTAAGCGAATGGGGGCGTTCTGGTTTCGACGGGATGTTTGAAGCGCTGGCTGCACGTAGAGGTTGATCGGTTGGCCTCTTAAAAAAGCCGTTCAAAACAAATAAATGCAGACTCTAACGAGCTCGCACTTGCTGCTTAATTGACAGCAACGTCAATACCCCAACGCCTGCTAGGGGAGTAGACGACACTTAGCAGGCTGGATTGAGGATCGGGTAACCGGGTTCACTTTCGAGATCAAACAGGTTCCTAGGAAAAGCAACGCCGTGGATCAGCCCAGCATTTCCGAAATACCAGATGAACCACTAAACGTGTAGATGCCAATGTAGATGACGTTCCGGACAGGGGTTCGACTCCCCTCGCCTCCACCATTCGACGCGCTGCGCTTGTTCAATGAGCAGCAGTGGATATAGCTACTGCGACCTTTGCGGTAGGGTCGCCTCGCCGTGGCGACCCACTTCAAAACGGCAACGCGGGATCGTTCTAGCTGACGTATATCCTTCCTCGAAGCCCACCTTCCAAGAATCACGGTCAACACGGCCCCGACATATCGGGGTATACGAGTTGACCCTACCCTTTTACAATGCGTTGAAAAATCTTCCCCACCCCCCAGAAACGCGTGAAACCCTCAATCAAAGGTTGCAAAACCTGTTTGCTCGGCTAAAACCCCGCCCCGCCGACTATCCTCGGCCCTATAACCATTACACACATCAGGCATGAAGGACCTCAGCAAATACCGTAACATCGGAATTTTCGCCCACGTTGACGCGGGCAAAACGACCACCACCGAACGCATTCTCAAACTCACCGGTAAGATCCACAAAATCGGCGAGGTCCACGACGGCGCATCCACCATGGACTTCATGGATCAAGAAGCCGAGCGCGGTATCACCATTCAATCCGCTGCCACCACCTGCTTCTGGAAAGATCACCAGTTCAACATCATCGACACTCCCGGCCACGTTGACTTCACCATCGAAGTTTACCGCTCGCTGAAAGTTCTCGATGGCGGCGTCGGCGTTTTCTGCGGTTCTGGCGGCGTTGAGCCACAATCCGAAACCAACTGGCGCTACGCGAACGATTCGGGCGTTTCCCGCGTCATTTATGTGAACAAGCTCGACCGTATCGGCGCTGATTACTACCGCGTCGTCGCTCAGGTGAAAAAAATCCTCGGCGCCCAAGCTCTTGTCATGGTTCTGCCGATCGGCACCGAGTCCGAATTCGTCGGAGTCGTCGATCTCCTCACCATGAAAGCCCACATCTGGGACGAATCCGGCCAACCAGAAAATTTCAAGATCGGTGAAATCCCTGCCGACATGGTGGACAAGGCTAAAGAATACCGCGCTCAACTCATCGAAACCGCCGTCGAGCAAGACGACGCGATCATGGAAGCTTACCTCGAAGGCAAGGAGCCTTCCATCGATGAGATCAAAAAGTGCATCCGCAAGGGCACCATCGACCTCGCCTTTTTCCCAACCTACTGCGGCTCCAGTTTCAAAAACAAAGGGCTCCAGCTCGTGCTCGATGCCGTAGTCGATTACCTGCCGAACCCGCTCGACGTGAAGCCTCTGCCCGAAGTGGACGAGGAGGGCACCCCAACTGGCAAGTTCGCGGTCATCGACCCGAAAGCTCCGTTCCGCGGCTTGGCGTTCAAAATCATGGACGACAAGTTCGGCGCTCTCACCTTCACCCGCATCTATTCGGGAACGATCAAAAAAGGCGATACCGTTCTCAACTCCTTCACCGGTAAACCCGAGCGCATCAGCCGCATGGTCGAGATGCACGCCGATGACCGCAAGGAAATCGACTCCGCCCAAGCTGGTGACATCGTCGCCATCGTCGGTCTCAAAAACGTTCAGACGGGTCACACCCTTTGCGACGAGAAATTCCCAGCGACCTTGGAGCCAATGGTGTTCCCAGATCCGGTTATCTCTATCGCTGTTGCCGCTAAGGACAAAGCCAACGCCGAGAAACTCGCTAACGCGATCGGCAAAATGATCCAAGAAGATCCATCGTTCCGCGTCGAAACCGACGAGGAAACCAACGAGATGATCCTCAAAGGCATGGGCGAGCTTCACCTCGACATCAAAATCGATATCCTTAAGCGCACGCACAAAGTGGAAGTCACCGTTGGTGCTCCACAGGTTGCTTACCGTGAAACCATCACCAAGTCCCTTAACGACAGCTACACCCACAAGAAACAATCGGGTGGTTCCGGTCAGTTCGCGAAAATCGACTACACCATCGAGCCCGGCGAGCCAGGCACAGGTTTCATCTTCGAATCGAAGGTTGTCGGTGGCAGTATCCCGAAAGAGTTCATCCCCGCCGTCGAAAAAGGTTTCAAAACCTCGGTCGATAAAGGACCACTTGCCGGCTACCCTTGCCTGGACTTTAAAGTTACGCTTAACGAAGGTGGTTTCCACGCCGTGGACTCCAGTAACATCGCCTTCGAGATCGCTGCGAAAGCCGCGTATCGTCAGACCATGGTCAAGTGCGGCCCGCAAATCCTTGAGCCAATGATGAAACTCGACGTCTTCGCTCCCGAAGAAAAAGTCGGTGACGTCATCGGCGATCTCAACCGCCGCCGCGGCATGATCCAAGGCCAAGAGCCAACTCCGGGTGGTGTTCGCGTCAAAGCCGAAGCTCCGCTCTCTGCGATGTTCGGTTACATCGGCGACCTTCGCACCATGACTTCCGGTCGTGGTCAGTTCTCCATGGAGTTCTCTCATTACGCCCCGTGCCCGAAAAACGTCTCCGACGACGTCATCGCAAAAGCCAAGGCCAAAGAAGAAGCCCTCCGCGCTGCCAAATAAGCCCAAAGCTAACCTTCAAACCCGCATCGGTCATCCGGTGCGGGTTTTTTTATGCGCGTAAATTCACCACCTCAAAATCATCATCACGATAAATGACCTTGGTTGTTTAGACTGGCTACTTCCAGCCACCGCCCAGAGCGCGATATGCCCGAACAACAGAAAGGAGCCGATCGCGGCGGGCATCTGCAAGCTCCAGTTCGGAATTAAAGAGACTGCGTTCGGCATCAAGCACCTCAAGATAACTGGATGCCCCTCCCTGGAAGCGGTCGTTAGCAACGGTGGCAACCTTGCGGTTCGAATCAACAAGACTCGTTAGCTCCTTGCTGATTTGTCCGGTTTTCAGGTGGCTATTGATCGAATCTGCCGCTTCGCGGAATGCTTGTTTTGCTGCACGCTCATGATTAGCGAGAGCCTCACTAGCTTGCGCCTTCGCAGCATCGCTTCGCGCTTTGCCGCGTCCCGCATCGAAAATCGGCCCGACGAGGCGGGGGCCGACGGAGTAAATCCCTGATTTACCCTCTAACAGATTATCTAGATCCCGACTCAATAATCCGCCGCTGCCTGTTAGAGATAACGAGGGAAGGCGCAGTGCTTCTGCAACGCCGATCTGTGCCACGGCTGAGCGGTAAGCTTGATCCGCAGCAGCAAGATCCGGCCGCCTTTGCAAAAGACTGGAGGGCAACCCACCTTTGATATAAAGGGAGTCATCCAAGTTGGATAGACTGCCAGTACGAGCCACACTTCCGGGATAATCACCGAGCAAAGCACGAATTTCATTTTCCTTGGCTGCAATAGCCTGCTCCGTCACAGGTATGGCAACGCGTGCCTGTCCCAGCAATGCCTCGGCTTGCCCTACTTCCAAATCCGAGCTCACTCCTCCGACACGACGGTCAGTGACCAGTTTCAGCGAAGCCTGACGGCTCTCGGCAGTGCGCTTTGAAATAGACAGCCGCTCGTCAAGATTTTTCAACTCAATGTAAGCTGCGGCCATAGCGGCTACCAGACTGGTTTGCACGGCATCGCGTTGATATTCTGCGGCGAGGAGATTGGCGCGGGCAGCTTCATTACTCCGGCGGATGCCTCCCCATAAATCGATTTCCCAGCTTAAGAGAGCACTGAGATCGTATGATTCAGAGGTTCGATCTGCGCCCGGCGCGATTTGTCCTGCATTTAGCGAGGCATAGTTCGCAGTGCCTCCGCTGCTGCCATTCAGCGTGGGAAACCAATCGGCACGAGCGGAATTGGCTTGGGCTCGCGCGATCTCAATCCGGTAAGTGGCAGCTGTTAGATCGGGATTATTAGCAATTGCGCGCTCAATCAGGGAGCGCAGGGTAGCATCCGTGAAAACCTTTCGCCATGATTTATCACCAAACGATAACCCATGTGGCGCCGAATCTCCGCGGATCGATGATGGAAGCAGAGTATCCGGTGCACCCGGTTGCGGGCCTAGCACGCAGGAACTCAACAGGACGTAAACAGGAAAGTAATAAAGTGAACGCATGAGAAGAAATCGGTGAAGATAGGAAAGAGTGGCTTCGGGATGAAGTAAATCTCGCAGTGCAATACTCTTGGTTATCAATATTTCCCCACTCAGGGCGAGAACGATTTTTTTTAAAACAAGCTCCACAGACCATTGCGCTGATGAACCAAATTCACTTCAATTTGACGGTGTTGATTGACAGACAAGCGATGGTTTCCTACGCATTAGCAACTCCAATATCACCCATTACCCCTGTGAAGACCCACTTACTATCTTTATCGTATTTCCGTGAGCAGGTCGGAAATGGTCTATGGGTTGGCAGCTTGACGTTGATATTTGCACTCGTTTCTTGCAAGAAATCCGAGACTCAAGTAATACCTCCACCGGTCGTGCAGGTGATGAAGATCACCACCAAGGATGTTCCACTTCACGCCTCGCTCATCGGCCAGTTGGACTCGCCTCAAAATGTCGAAGTGCGTGCGCGGGTTGAGGGGTTTGTGGAGGATATGCTTTTTACCGAAGGCGTGGAAGTCAAGCAAGGCGATGTGCTTTTCAAACTGGATCGCAAACCTTACGTCGAAAAACTGGCTGCAGCCAATGGTGTGCTCTCTGAGGCAACTGCCGCACTCAACAAATATCAGAAGGACGTTGAGCGCTACACGGATCTTTATGCCAAGCGCGCCATTCCGAAACAGGATCTCGATAATGCGGAGGCCTCCGTTGAAGTCGGCATGGCCAATGTGGAATCCGCGAAAGCAAAAGTCGAGTCCGCCCAACTGGACCTCGGTTACTGCGAAGTAAAGGCGCCCATCACCGGCCTCATAGGTGCTAAACAAGTATCCATCGGCGAACTCGTCGGCAAAGGCCAACCTACCTTGTTGGCCACGATGTCCACGCTCGATCCGATCTGGTTCTATTGTAACGTTAGTGAAGTGGAATACATCAAGGCGGAGCAGCGCAGCCGAGTCATTGGCAAGAATGTGGCTTCATTACCTGTGCATTTGATTCTCTCTAACGGGAAAGATCACACAGATCAAGGTAGCTTCGTCTTCATCGATCGCGCCGTGGATGTGAAGACCGGCACGCTACGGGTGAGGGCAGAGTTTCCGAACCGCGAAAAACTCCTACGCCCTGGTATGTTCGCTCGCGCCAGAGTCGATCTAGGAACCCGCAAGGACTGCGTGGTGATTCCCCAGCGGGCGGTTCTTGAAATCCAAGGCAAGACTTTTGTATGGATCGTCTCCAAAGAGAACCTAACACAACAACGACCCATCACCGTAACGGAACAAATTGGATCGGACTTCATTATCTCCGATGGCTTGGTGCCAGGAGAACGCATCATCCTTGAAGGGATTCAGAAAGCCCGCGAGGGAGAGCCTGTCACCGCCTTGACCGCCGAACAATTCGCGGCAATCAAAGCAAAGGCGGAAAAAGAAATTCAACCACAAAAACATTAAACGATCATGGCTGAATTTTTCATCCGCAGGCCTATCGTGGCAATGGTCATTTCGATCCTGACCTGCATCGTCGGGCTTATCTCACTCTCACGCCTGCCTATTTCGGAATATCCAAACGTCAGCCCTACGCTCATCCAGGCGACCACCAGTTACCGTGGTGCAGCGGCAGAAGCGGTCATGGAATCGGTTGCTACTCCGATCGAGTCCAAGGTCAACGGCGTGGACAAACTGCTCTACAGGCAGTCCATCAACGGCAATGATGGCAAGATGACGCTCAACATCACTTTCGATGTCGGAACAGATGTGGACATCATGCAGGTGAATGCGCAAAACCGGGTTGGCCAAGCGCAAGCGCAACTGCCGGATGCGGTGAAGCGTGAGGGCGTAGTGGTGAATCGCTCGTCTCCGGATATTTTGATGGCGATTGGATTATCATCACCAAACAACACCTATGACGGAGTGTTTCTAGGTAACTATGCGGATATCAACCTGGTCGATCAAATCAAACGGGTTCGCGGAGTGGGCGATGTGAAAAATTTCACCGCTCAGGATTATTCCATGCGCGTGTGGCTGGATCCCGATAAACTCGCATCGCTCGGCGTAACACCGCAAGATGTGGCCAATGCGATCAAGGAGCAGAACGCCCAATCGCCCGCCGGCAGCATCGGTGCGGAGCCAGCGCCACCGGGTCAGGAAAGCCAATTCACGATTCGCGCCCAGGGACTCCTGCGTGAGCCGGCAGAGTTCGAGGAAATTATTGTTAGAAGTAACCCAGGTGGCCAGCAGGTGAAGATCAAGGACATCGGACGTGTCGATCTTGGTGCTCAGACCTACGCACTGCGTGCGCGCCTCGATAAAGCACCGGCCGGCGCGCTCGGGGTTTATTTGGCACCGGGAGCGAATGCGATCCAAACGGCGGACAAGGTGAAGGCTATCCTTGAAGAGGCCTCATCGCGTTTTCTACCGGATATGGAATACAGCATCACGCTGGATTCCACTCTTCCTATCAAGGCATCGATGGAGTCCATCGTGCACACTTTATTCGAAGCCATCATCCTGGTATTGGTGGTCGTTTTCATCTTTCTTCAAAGTTTCCGCGCTACCATCATCCCTATGCTCACGGTGCCGGTTTCCTTGTTAGGTGTTTTCATCATATTTCCGATGTTGGGTTTCAGCGTGAATACCCTCACGATGTTCGGGCTGGTGTTAGCCATCGGGATTGTGGTTGATGATGCCATCGTGGTGGTCGAGGCCGTGCAACATCACATCGAGCACGGCAAGTCCCCTATCGATGCGACGCGACAAGCGATGAAAGAAGTCTCCGGGCCGGTGGTGGCCATCGCCCTGATTCTTTGTGCGGTCTTCGTCCCTGTTGCATTCATGGGCGGCGTCACCGGCGCTCTCTATCAGCAATTCGCACTGACCATCGCCATTTCCGTGATTTTCTCAGCGATCAACGCACTCACACTCAGCCCCGCCCTTTCCGCCATGCTCCTGCGCGCTCCCAAGCCGGGTCGCGGACCGATCGCTTGGTTCTTCAAAAAATTCAATCAATTCTTCGATTGGATCACGGAAGGATATGGCAAAATTGTTGGTAGCCTTACGCGTAAAGCGGCGCGGTCGATGTTAATGCTGGTGGTCGTCTGCGGCGGCATTTATCTGTTAGGAAAATTCGTTCCCGGCGGGTTTATTCCCGATGAAGACAAAGGATACCTTTTCGTCGCGGTCGAGCTTCCTCAGGGCGCTTCATTACAGCGCTCCGATGCGATCCTGAAACAGGTGGAGCACATCGTAGGCAACACCGAGGGCGTGCGCTCTGCTCTTGCCATCTCTGGGATGAACATCCTCAACTCGCAGACTTTCTCCAACTCGGCGATGATGTTTGTGGGTCTGGATGACTGGGATGAGCGCAAGGATCCGAAACTCCATGCCAAGGCCCTTGTCGCGGAGTGGAATAGGAAATTCTACGCCATCCCCGGCGCGCGGGTATTTGCCTTCGGCCCGCCCGCCCTTCCCGGTTATGGCAGCGTGTCGGGTTTCACCATGCAGTTGCAGGATAAGTCTGGCGGCAGTGTCGAGCAACTCTCCACCTATGTGAAACAGGTGATCGCCGAAGCCTCCAAACGCCCGGAGATAGGGCGTGTGACCACGACTTTCCAGCCATCCACCCCTCAGGTAAAAGTGGAACTCGATCGCGAAAAAGCCCGCACGCTCGGGGTACCGGTGGACAGTGTTTTTCAGACCTTGCAAGCCTACTTGAGCGGACTCTACGTGAACGATTTCGTGAAATTCGGCAGGGTTTACAAAGTCTTCCTTCAGGCCGAACCTCAATTCACCAACTCACCGGACGACATCGGGAAATTCTATGTGCGCAACAACGAAGGCGGCATGGTTCCGCTGAACACCCTCGTGAATGTCTCGAAAATGTCGGGTCCCAACTTTGTCACGCGCTTCAACCTTTTCCTCTCCGCAGAGATGATGGGCTCGCCCGCACCGGGCTACAGCTCCGCCCAAGCGATCAAAGCGATGGAGGAAGTCATGGCCGAAATGCCCCCCAACGTCGGCTACGAATGGTCGGGTCTGACTCTCCAGGAAAAGAAATCCGAAGGACAGGCTGGCATCATCTTCGGCATGGCCATCATTTTTGTTTTCCTCCTGCTTGCGGCTCAATACGAAAGCTGGACTCTGCCGTTCGCCGTCCTGCTATCCGTCCCCACCGTGATCCTAGGGACGATGGTGGGTCTCCTCCTGCGGAACTTCGAGATGAACGTGTATGCCCAGGTGGGTCTGGTCATGCTCATCGGTCTGGCCGCTAAAAATGCCATCCTGATCATCGAGTTCGCCAAGATGAAACGGGATGAAGGCATGCCCACGTTGGAAGCCGCGCTCATCGGTGCCAAACTCCGCCTGCGTCCCATCCTGATGACCTCCTTTGCCTTTATCCTCGGCTGCGTCCCCCTTATGCTCGCCTCAGGTTCCGGCGCCGCCTCCCGCAGCACCATGGGCACCGGCGTAGTTTTTGGAATGACTATCTCCACACTCATCGGGCTGTTCCTGATTCCGGTTTGCTATGTCTTCGTCCAGCGTTTCGCGGATCGCAAGACGGTTCCACCAAATCCCAGACCATAAACATGGCCGCATAGATTATTGGGAGACGGTTTAGACTGATGAGCTAGATCTCACACACTTTTCATTCTTCACACAAGACGCGCCCTTGACTCGCCCGTCATCCTCCACAAAATCTCCTCATGCCTGAAACATTCAACCTAAAGCCAAATATCGCGCTCGGCGTTGTCCCCACTCATCTTGGTTTCATCGATGCCCTCGTGCCGGATGCGGACGGGAACTTCGTTCGTGAAAAAGACGGACGGATTTCTATCGTCGCGGAAATGGATCGCATTTGTGCGGTTTCACCGGTCCGACCTTCCTGCGTCCAGATCTCCCTTTTCCCAGGCACCAACGATTCCGAAATCGCAGAAATGATGGCCGGCCTCAAAGCACTCAAGCTCGATGTCCATTTGATCATGATGGTCGGTGGTGCAAACCCGATGAATCCCGCCGATGAAGACGCGGTCATTTCCCAACTAATCGGCTCACTCCGTGCCGCCCAAACCTACGGCGCGGCCTCCGTGGCTTCCACCTCCATCGAGGAATGGATGAACGGCCCGGTGGATATGGATCTCGATACAGCCATCGCTCAAAACGTCAAACTTCACATCCGCGCCGCGAAAGAATCCGGCTTGTTAGATTCCGCCATCACTTCATGGCACATCGAGTTCCTCTGCCCCGGTGAATTCAAAACCTTTACTAACATCTCTCGTGCATGGGCTTTCATCAAAGCGATCAACAAAGAACTCGGCCGCGATTATTTCAAACTTCTCATCGACTCCGCGCACATGGGCGACTCCGGCCTCTCCATCGAGGAAAACCAACGCCTCATCGGCGAACTCGCCGCCGCCAATCACATGGGTATTTTCCATGCCTCCGCCAAAACCACCCGCGGCTGCCTCAGCACGGACGATGGCTGGGTCGGCGCAACCCTCTTGGCGGCTGCCAAAACTGGGAAACTCGAAACCGTATTCGTCGAGGTCTTCCGCCATGACGACCCCGCCCTCCAACCCCTCCGCGATCTAGTACCCGGCCACGGAGTCGACACCACCGACGGCCGCACTTACACCCAAGTGATCGTCGATGGATTGGTCGATGTTGCGCATAGGTTGAACAACCTAAAAGCGCGCGGGATTTTGTAAAGGTAGGGTCGCCACGCCGCTGGCGACCGATTTCAAAATATCCACGCGCTATCGATCTAACGGGCGTGAGACCTCCTTCAACGCCCACCCTTTTCTATTCTACGGTCAACACGGCGTGTTGACCCTACCGCGTTTGACCCTACTCTTCTATAAATGGTCAAAAATTGCCCATCGCTTTTGTTGCCATGATCAAAAACCACCCAAATCCCCGCTCCCTGCCTGAAATTTAGAGTTTCAGAAACAAATCCAACGCTTATTCTTGCTCACATCAAAGAAAAATAAGATTTCTACTCATATTTGCGATAACTTAATCGCGCAAACTAAACAACCCCTTGTTCCCATGAAAAACATCCTTCTAGCACTGACTCTCACCGCTGGTATTTCCCATGCCGAGAACAAAGAGTATCTTTCGATCAAAAACGAAGTCCGGCAATCGATTGCGCGCGGCAATGCTTGGCTCGCTGAGCAACAGAAAGAAAAAGGTTTTTGGGACGACGGCGGCATCCCTGCTTTCACCGCTCTTGCTCTCACTGCGGGCGTCCGCGATCCCAACCTTGAGCTCGCCCCAGACAAACCTCTTCCCGATCACCTCAAGAAAGGTTTCGACTGGATACTTGAGCAACAAAAAGAAGACGGAGGTATCTACAACCGCGGCCTTGCTGTCTACAACACCGCCACCTCCGTCACCGCACTCTCCTCTGCGGGACGTAAAGAATTCGAAGCCGCCATCGTCAAAGCCCGCCGTAAACTCATTGGCAGCCAGTGGGACATCGGTGAAAAAGGTAAAACCGATAATCAAAACGATGGAGGTATCGGTTACGGATCCAAGGACGATCACACGGATATGTCCAACACCTACCTCGCCATCGAAGCCATTTCTCTCACCGATAAAATCATCGAGGACGGCAACTACGCCGATGAACCCAAACTCAACTGGGATGCTGCCCTGACCTTCCTCTCCCGCAGCCAAAATCTCACCGCCACCAACGACCAAAAATGGGCATCAGACGATGCTAAAAACAAAGGTGGCTTCGTCTATACCCCAGGTAGCTCGAAAGCCGGTGAAGACGTCACCGCCGATGGTAAAGTCGCTCTACGTTCTTACGGCTCCATCTCCTACGCAGGTTTACTCTCGCTCGTTTATGCCAAAGTCGAAGCCAACGACCCTCGCGTCGTCGCTGTGAAAGAATGGCTCGGTAAAAATTATACAGTAAACGAGAACCCTAACATGGGTGCCGAAGGCCTCTACTATTACTACCAAGCCATGGCCAAAGCCCTCAACGCCGCCGGCATCGATAAACTCAAACTCGAAAATGGCAAAGAAGCCGACTGGCGCAAAGACCTCGCCAGCAAACTCCTCTCCTCCCAACGCGAAAACGGCTCATGGATCAACGACAACGGCCGCTGGATGGAATCCAACCCCGTGCTGGTGACAGCGTATACAGTGATGGCGCTTGAGGAGATCTATCATTCGATTCCAGAAGGCAAGTAATAGGTAGGGTCGCCGCCTACACCCCGATATGTCGGGGCCGCCGGCGACCCAAATCAGAATTCTTAACGCGCGTTTTATCTAACAGACACGTAACCTTGCTCAACGCACCCCTTTCATAATCACGGTCAACAACGGCGTGTTGACCCTACCTTTTTGATAAGGTAGGGTCGCGGCGCCGCCCGCGACCCAATTCAATAATAACAACGCCTGATTTTTCTAACGGACATATAATCTCCCCCAACGCCAACCATCTAAGAATCACGGTCAACAACGGCGTGTTGACCCTACCTACCATCCCCCCCTATGAACAAACCCATCGGAAGAAAGTATCTTCCTCATGAGATCCCTGCGCACGTCACACCGAATCCGGAAGGCGAGGTCTTCTTCATCACCATCGGCTGCGCGGAGCGTGGAACCACTCAGCTCACCAACGATCCCGTTTGGAAATCCATTCTCGAAACCTTGTCGCTTCGCGAATCCAGTGGAGAAATTCACATCCGCCTGATTCTCGCCATGCCCGATCATCTGCATGGCCTGTTCTCATTCCCCGGATCCAAACCCATGAAACAAGTCATCCGGGATTTTAAATCATGGATCTCATTCAACCATCACATCCAATGGGAACGCGGATTTTTCGACCACCGAATCCGCACCTGGGAATCCGGATTTCAGAAAGGAGAATACATCCGCAACAACCCCGTCCGCGCCGGACTGATAGAAAATCGCGATGATTGGAAATACATCTACAAAAGGTAGGGTCGCCGCGTACACCCCGATATGTCGGGGCAGCCGGCGACCCAAATTAATAATATCAACGTGCGTTTCATCTAACAGACACGTAACCTTCTCCAACGCCAACCTTTTCAAATCTACGGCCAATGGGTGAGGTTTTTGAGCAATTTAAGGCGATTTTCGATGTCTTCCCTGGTGATATGGGCTAGGCGGTTGGCGGAGAAGGCCTCACAGGTGAAGGAGGCGACGACTGAGCCGTAGACCACGGCTTGGCGGATATCATCGAAGGAGAACTCGGTTTTTCCTGTGGAAGCGAGGTGACCGGCGAGGGCGCCGAGGAAAGAATCGCCTGCGCCTGTAGGATCGGCGACTTCTTTGAGTGGGAAGGCGGCGCAGCGGAAGAGATCGAATTTCGTGCCCGGGAGGGTGAATTCGGTGGCTGGGGAGCCATCGGGATGTTTGGAAAAGAGGATGGCACCGAATTCGCCGAGTTTGATGATGACGTTGGCGGGGCCTTTATCGAGCAGGGTTTGACCGGCAACGATGAGGTTGGAGGTTTTGCAGAAATCCCTAGCCTCGGACTCATTGATGACGAGGAGGTTGATTTTTTTGAGGACTTCATGGAGATCGTCGTTGGCGATGGTGATCCAGAGATCCATGGTGTCTGCCGCGATAAAGGGTTTGGCGCAGGTGAGCTGCTCTATCATCTGGAGCTGGTTGATCGGGTGCATGTTGGCAAGCACGACGATCGGGGCGCAGGTCATTTCCAAAGGAATTTTCGGGGTCCAGTTTTCCAAAACATTGATTGCGACAGAGAGGGTCTCGCGATCGTTCATGTTTTCGTGGTAGGAGCCGGACCATGAAAAGGTATCGCCATCCGAGCGCTCGAGGCCGTGGGTGGAGATGTTTTTGGAAGCAAACAGATCCAGGTGTTCCTGCGGGAAATCTTTTCCAATGATCCCGATAAGATGCACCGGCGAGGTGAAATAGGAGGCCGCAATTCCCGTGAAAGAAGCGGAGCCACCGAGAAGGTTTTTTCCCTCTGCGACAGGCGTTTTGATGTGGTCTATGGCAATGGAGCCACCGATAATTACTGAAGATGCTGCTGACATGTAGGGGTTCTATGCTTCAAGTTTCAAAATTCAACTTCTAAAAAGGTAGGGTCGCCGCGCCGCCGGCGACCCAAATCAAAATTCTCAATGCGGGATCGTTCTTACGGGTGTGAAACCTTGGTTCAGTGACAACCTATTTAATTCTACGGTCAACACGGCGTGTTGACCCTACCTTTCATGGTTGTAATTTGGAAGTTGCCCCAAACGTAGGGACATGATGCATTTCAAGAATATGAAATTGTCTAGTCTCCGTCACGTTTTCATGGGTGTTTGTTTAAGTGCGTTGGTTATCCCTACGGCTGCTTTTGCTGAAAAACCCGCCAACAAAAAACTCATCCTCATCGCTGGTAAGCAGAGCCACGGCCCGGGTGACCATGAATTCAATGCGGGTTGCATGCTTTTCCAAAAATGCCTCAAAGACATTCCCGGTCTTGATGTGGAGGTGCATGACAATCATTGGGTGAAAGACGATGCGGCGCTTGAAACAGCGGATGCCGTGGTCATCTACTCAGACGGAGGAAAAGGCCATCCAGCGCTTCAAGGTAACCATACTGAATTGCTTCAAAAAGTCGCGAAGCGTGGTGGCGGGATCATGATGATGCATTACGCAGTCGAGTGCTCTCATAGCGAACCGGTAACCGGCGATCTGTTCCGCGAATGGATCGGTGGAGCTTACGAAACCAATTTCTCTTGCAACCCGATGTGGGAAGCCGATTACAAAAAATTCCCCGAACACCCAATTTCCCGCGGTGTGAGTCCATTCAAAATCCGCGACGAATGGTATTTCTCTATCCGTTTCCCTGAGGGAATGAAGGGCGTGAAGTCGATCCTCGTCGCAACACCCACCGATGAAACCCGCGACGGTCCATACGTTCACCCGAAAGGTCCTTACCCTCACATCCAAGAACGAAAAGGCGAAGAAGAAACCATGATGTGGTGCATCGAACGCCCAGAAGGCGGACGTGGGGTCGGCTTTACTGGTGGACATTTCCATAAAAACTGGGCGGACGACAACATGCGTAAAGTCGTGCTCAATGCGTTGCTTTGGATTACGAAAATTGAAGTCCCGGAAAAAGGAGTCGAGTCCAAGGTGACCGAGGAAGACATGGCGGCAAATCTCGATCCGAAAACGCCCCGCAAGAAATGAGTCAGGGCAAAGGAATGGTCATGGCGTTGCCCGAGCGCTGGGACGAAGCGTGTTTCGCGGTTCCCGCGGTGCGTGCGCTAGTGCGTAGCTGTATCGTTAGCGCACTTGTTTGCCAAGATGGACAAGAAAGCTTTTGGAAGACAGTTTGTAATCTCCCGTGCTTTACGTTTTCCCTTAGAACCAGCGTAGGCGAGCTATCTAAAATCATAGGAAATGATTGGGAGGCGTCCCTTGTGTGGGAGGAAGGGATAGCTGCAAAAGCCTTTGTTAAAGCGAAAATTCCGCGTCGACTCGGTCCTTCCGATGTTCGCCTCAAAAAACTTCTCACTCATCCGCTCCAAGCCCTCGATTCACCAACCGAGCACCGCGTGCGCTTCTACCTAAATTTTGTCGAGGAAATGGGCGTTTCCGTCACCCAACCCGAGTTTTTTGTCCCCGCCTCTTTGGGGATTCCAGCGAAACCCAAAACCGTTCTGCTTTGCCCGGGATCAGATTTTGGAATCAGCCATGAATGGCCGCTGGATCGCTGGCAGATGTTAGCGATTTCTTTGTTAGAAAAAGGCTATCACCTGACGGTCGCAGGCTCGGTAGGAAGTCGCGATCTCGGAAAAATTTTATCGACCCGCTTGGGCGACGATGCCGAATTTTTCCACGCCTCACCGCTAGGTGCCGCTTTATCGACGCTTGCGACATTTCATTTAATCATCTCTGCGGATGGTTCACTCCCCCACCTCGCCGCCTACAGCGGAGGCACATGCATCACTCTCTTCGGACCCAACGATCCCAACTGGAAACGCCCGCTCGGCAAACAGAATATTGTCGTCAAACATCACGTCGAATGCGCGCCGTGCCTCTCACCAAAATGTCAGATGGACCACCGCTGTCAGAACGAGTTGCAGGTTTCTGATGTTTTAAATGCGATAGGGTAGGGTCGCCGCGTACACCCCGATATGTCGGGGCCGTCGGCGACCCATTTAAAAACGGAAATGCGCGATTGTTTACGGTAGGGTCGCCACGCCGCTGGCGACCCAAATCAAAAATATCAACGTGGGATTGTTCTGTCGGGCGTGTGATCTTCCTAGGAATTTCTAAAACTTCTTCTTTGTATTCCCTATTGAAGAGAATCACGGTCAACACGGCGTGTTGACCCTAACTTTTTAACTACCCTTTAATCAGCATTCTCGCGCCGAAGAGAACCATCACCACACCGAAAATCCGGGTCAGCGTTGGATTCGAGAGTGAACGCATGAGATCTGTACCAAACCAGGCCGCTACAGCCGATGCCGCACCGACCATGGCGACGATTTTCCAATCGATGAGATGTCCTGCCTTCGTAGCGTTGTTAGCAGTGGAAACCAGAGATGTGACAATAATGATAGCAAGCGAAGTTGCAATCGCCTCTTGCTGCTTTAATCCCAGAGCCAGCACAAAAGCCGGAACCATCACAATCCCACCCCCCACGCCACAAAGCGCGCCTAACAATCCCGCCACCAAACCAATAACAATCGCAATCGCAATGACTTTCACAAACCCAAGCTGAATGGCGCGCAGCAAAAGTTCAACCCATGAATTTACGGTAGGATCAACCCGGGTAGGGTCAACACGCCGTGTTGACCGTGATTCAAAAAAGGTGGGCGTTAAGGTAGGTTGCATGTGCGTTTGCACAATCCCACGTTGATATTTTTGATTTGGGTCGAGGAAGGCGCCGCGACCCTACCTGAATTTGAAAGTTGAATTTTGAAACTTGAAGCTTAAACACCCCCATGCGTTCTGGCCTTATCCTTAAACTTTCCTCCCCTGACCAACCGGGTATTGTGGCGAAAATCGCTTCCTACGTCGCGTTGCATCACGGTAACTTGATCGAATTCAGCCAATTTTCGGATCAGATTGGAAAAAAATTCTTCGCCCGTCTTGAGATCGATACCACAGAGCTGAACATCGGCGTCGAGCAATTCAAAACGAATTTCAACCCGCTAGCCCAAGAGCTCCATGCCACATGGCATTTCCGCAACCTTCCTTACAAAATGCGCACGGCTGTTTTGGTGACCAAAACCGATCACTGCCTCAATGAAATCATCTGGCGTTCCGAACTCAACGAACTACCCATCGAAATCACTTCAGTCATCGGCAACCGCGAAAACTGCCGCGCCATCGCCGAGCGATCCGGCCTGCCATTTCACTATGTCGAAATGAGTGGCACAAACCGTGAACAAGGTTTCAAAAACATCCGCGAATTACTCATCGAACAGAATGTCGAACTCATCGTCCTCGCGCGTTTTATGCAGATTCTGCCAGCGAGTTTCTGCGATGAATTTTCCGGAAAAATCATCAACATCCATCATTCCTTTTTACCAGCCTTCATTGGCGCAAACCCTTATCGCCAAGCCTACGATCGCGGCGTGAAACTCATCGGCGCAACGTGCCACTACGTCACCAACGATCTCGATGCCGGCCCCATCATCGAACAAGAAGTCGAGCGCGTGAATCATTTCCATTCACCCAACGATCTCTCCCGCCTCGGCCGTCAATGCGAACGCATTGCCCTAGCTAAAGGCATTCGTTACCACGTCCATGATCGCACACTCATCGATGGAAACCGAGCCATCGTATTTCCAGATTAAACAAAAATGGTAGGGTCGCCGCGCCGTCGGCGACCCAAATCAAAAATATCAACACGCGATTGTTCTGACGGGCGTGAGACATCCCTTCAGCGCCAACCTTTTTAATTCTACGGTCAACCCCGACTTGTCGGGGTTGACCCTACCTTGGCACCGGCCCTATCGTTCCTCCCTCAATAAACTCCGCCAGCGTGTGGACTTGGCGCTTATCCACTACACCGCGCGCGACTTTATCCGCCCAACTCACCATGCGCCTAACAACTGGTTCACTATCCCAACGTATGTGTGAGATTGGCGGATCGCACCATAAAAAAGACACATCTGGGTCGTGACAAACCATGGAGACATCACGCGGCACGATGATTCCTTTCTGGGCGAGATAATCCTTTGCCGAGATAAGCAAAGGAGACTCGGATATAAATATAGCTGTCGGAGGAGTATGTTTGAAAAGCGAATCCATGCAGCGATGCAATCCGGCGACATTATCTTCCCAATCTGGCAAATGATATGGCCCAGTTTTGATCCCATGGGATTCCAACTCATCCAGAAATGCTTGTTCAAAAATCGCTGGCTTCGGCTTACGCCGCTCTTCTCGAGCAATCATCACAATTCTCCTATGCCCAAAAGCAATTAATTTTCTAACGGCTTCTATCATCGCCGGAATCTTTCGCACTTTGATAGCCGCAATTGGAAGCCCGTTAGGCCTGCCGAATTGCGCAAAAACCGGAATAGATTGTCTTGCAAACCATTCCAAAATTTCCCTCGATCCTGCGCAAACAATCCATGCATCGACTTTGGATTTTTTTACAAAATCCGCAACCCGTTCCACATTCATGCTTAGATCATGAAGTGTTTTTTCCGCAAAAAACGGAGAGTGCCCAGCTTGTTGCAAACGATGCAATAAATCAACTTTGTAGGATGAATTTTTATTCTCAGACTCATAGAGAATAATCCCCACCCGCAGTATGGTTTGGGCTTTTTCTGCTGGCGGCGTGACCTGACACCGCCGCCGCTCACCCTGCCCGCGCAACAAGCCCTCATGCTCCAACTGCGCAACAGCCGCGATAATCGTCTTCGGGCTAACCGCCAATTCCTTCGCCAACCGATTCACCCCCGGCAAGGTATCGCCCAACGAACCCGCCAAGATTTCCTGACGCAAATGCGCAGCAAGTTGCTCGACTGCTGTGAGTGATCGGAAGGGTTTCATGACGTGGAAACCTGTTACCCAATTGGTAACAGATGTCGAGTGGCAAAGAATCCAACGTTAAGAGATTAGATATTTCGTTGCCAATCTCACCCAACCACGCCTAGTTTCCCTCCCCCAAAGCAGAACATTCATGAACATCGCCGTCGAAAAACAGCCAAAATGCATCGCCATCCTCAACGTTGAGGTCCCATCCGCCGATGTCGCAGCTAAACGCGCATCCATCACCTCTACCTATGCTTCTCAGGCAAAACTCCCTGGCTACCGCCCCGGTAAGGCCCCTAAAGCCGTGATCGAGAAACGTTTTGGAAAGCAAATTTCCGAAGAACTCACCGAGTCCTTGTTCGGCGCTGCTTGCGATAAAGCCCTCGAAACCGAGAACCTCAAAGTCCTCGACTTCGGCTTCCCCGACAACATCAACGAACGCCCGGACGGCTCAATCGCTTTCGAAACCCGCCTCATCCTCGCCCCAGAATTCACTCTTCCTAACTATAAAGGCATCGAGATCAAAGCGCCTTCCACGGAAGTCACCGATGAGGAAATCAACACCCAACTCGAAAGCATCCGCGAGCGCCTCGCCGAATTCGAAGACGTCACCGACCGCGCGATCCAGAACGACGACATCGCTGTGGTTGATTTCACCACCACCCTTGATGGTGTTTCGCTCACCGAAGCCATCGGTGAAAAAGGCCAATACCTCGCCAAGCGTGAGAATCATTGGCTCCCCGTCAAAGAAGGTTCGTTCCTTCCCGGCTACGCTGAGCAACTCGTTGGTTCTAAAACAGGCGATCAAAAAGACGTCACCATCACCCTCGACGACGCCTTTCCTTTCGAAGAACTCCGCGGCAAAGCCATCGTCCTACACACCACCGTGCAGGGCATCAAAGCCCCGAAACTCCCTGAGTTGAACGACGATTTCGCCGAAAAACTCGTTCCAGGAAAAACCCTCGACGAGATCAAAGCCATCGTCCGCGAGAACATGGGGATGGAGAAAACCAAGCAGATCAACGAGCTCAAAGTTTCCCAGATCGTCGAGAAACTCAACACCGCAGTCAGCTTCGAGCTTCCTGAGGAAATCGTGAAACGCGAAGTTCAAAACCAAGCCAACTCCCTCGTCGAGCAAGGCAGCCAGCAAGGAGCAAGCGATGAAGACATCCTCAAGCAGCAAGAGGAAATCTTCTCCGTAGCCACCAAACGCGCCGTCACCAACCTCCGCACCAATTTCCTTCTACAAGAAATCGCCCAAGCAGAAAAAATCAGCGTTTCCGATGCCGATCTGCTTGGCCACATTTCCCAAATCGCCCAACAGCGCAAACAGCCGATCAAAAAGGTCATCAAAGACCTTCAGAAAAATCGCCAGATCCAATCGATCCGAAATTCCATGCTTATTGGCCAAACGATTGACTTCCTCGTCGAACAAGCGAATGTCACTGAAGTATCCGCCGAAGAATTTGAAGCAAACCCCGCTTAATCACTCATGAATCTTTTTCCTCCCTCCAACAACTCCGGTTCCAACCAGTCGCCAAAGAACAGCTACTACGTCCCCATCGTCATCGAGTCCGATGGACGCGGCGAGCGGTCGTTCGACATTTACTCACGCCTCCTCAAGGACCGCATTATCTTCATCGGCACAGGCATTGATGATTACGTCGCGAACTCCGTCATCGCCCAGTTGCTTTTCCTCCAGATGCAGGATCCGAAAAAGGACATCCACATCTACATCAACTCCCCAGGCGGTTCCGTCACCGCTGGCCTTGCGATCTATGACACCATGCAATTCCTCACCTGCGACGTGAACACCTACTGCATCGGTATCGCCGCATCGATGGGCTCCGTGCTCCTCACCGCAGGAACCAAAGGCAAACGCTTCTGCCTACCGAACTCACACGTCATGATCCACCAAGTTTCAGGCGGAGCCCAAGGCACCGCTTCCGACGTCGAGCGCACCATCGGTTTTATGTTTAACCTCAAGAAACGCCTCAACGGCATTCTCGCTAAGCACACTGGC
>CAMCYT010000001.1 GCA_945885485.1 Prosthecobacter debontii | reverse complement strand
TTTTCACCCAAAGATTTCATTTCGAAAATCAACGGCACACCGATGCTGATTGTTCACGGCCAGAAAGATTCGGTCGTCCCGTTTGCCCAAGGCAGGCAACTCTTCGATCTCGCAAACGAGCCGAAAACGTTATTCGAGGTTAAAGATGGCGACCACGGCGATGCACTCTCGCGGGATGATGGAGCATATCGGAAAAAAATGCTCGCTTGGCTGGACAGCTTGATCTGAGCAATCTGATTAGAATTTTAACCGCGAATGAACGCGAATGAACGCGAATTTTGAAGAATATGAATCATTCTCGTAATCGTATTCTGGAACAGAAGTTTTTTTAGGAAGCCTTATAAATGGAAGAAATGATCTTATTCGCGTCCATTCGCGTTCATTCGCGGTTCGCATTTTCTTTTTGATTACTCCTATTTTTCTCCTGTTTCACTCTTTGACAATCCCGCCACGGGCTATCACTCTTCCCGCGACTCACTTTTAGAAACATTATGGCTTACGATCTCATTGTTATTGGTGGCGGCCCTGCCGGATATGTCGCTGCAATCCGCGCGGCTCAACATGGAAAAAAAGTTGCCTGCGTCGAAGCAGACCGCGCTGGAGGAACCTGCCTCAACTGGGGTTGCATTCCAACCAAGGCTCTCCTGAAAAACGCCGAGCTCTATCAGACACTCACACACAAAGCTGGCGAAATGGGTCTCAAAATCGAAGGGCTGTCCTACGATTGGTCCGCTGTGATCGGCCGATCACGTAAAGTTTCCGACAAGCTCGCTGGTGGCATCGAATTCTTATTTAAGAAAAACAAAGTCGACTACATTCGTGGCTACGGATCGGTCGAAGGCGAAGGCAAAGTCGGCGTGACCGCAGCTGATGGAACGACACAAGTTCTCGAAGGCCAACATATCATCATCGCAACGGGTTGTGTCTCTCGCCCACTTCCCCCGCTTCCATTTAATGGTAAATCCGTCATCGGCTCTAAAGAAGCCATGGTTCTTGCCGAGCAACCGAAGGAAATGATCATCATCGGCGCCGGCGCGATCGGAGTTGAATTCGCTTACATCTACAATGCCTTTGGCACCAAGGTCACAATCATCGAGATGCTTCCAAACATCCTTCCTGTGGAAGACACCGAAGTGGGTGAGGCACTTGAAAAATCTCTGACTAAGCAAGGCATTCGCTGCCTCACCAACACCAAGGTCACCGCGACGAAAGATCTTGGTGATCGCGTCGAAATCACCGTCGAAGGCCCGAAAGAAAATGGCACGCTTTCCGCAGAGGTTTGCCTCGTCGCCATCGGCATCCAACCAGTCCTTCCAAGCGGCACCCAACCTGAACTCACGGATCGCGGTTACATCAAAATCGGTGATCGCTACGAAACCAATCTCCCGAACGTATATGCGATCGGCGATATCAACGGCCCACCATGGCTAGCTCACGTCGCATCTTTCGAGGCGTTCCAATGCGTCGATGGCCTGTTTGTCGATGGCTACAAACCACGCAAAGTCACGAATTTCCCGGGTTGCACTTACTGCCATCCACAAGTCGCTTCGGTTGGCAAAACTGAACGTGCGCTTAAAGAAGAGGGCATCGAATACGTGGTCGGAAAAATCCCGTTCGCCGCAATTGGCAAAGCTGTTGCAGCTTCTGAAATCGAAGGTTTCACCAAACTCCTCTACGGCAAAAAACACGGTGAGCTACTCGGCGCACACATCATTGGTGACAACGCCACTGAGCTCATCGCTGAAATGGGCCTCGCCCTCGATCAAGAACTCACCATCGATGACATCCACGCGACCATCCACGCCCACCCAACCATGTCGGAAGTGATTCACGAAGCCACGCTCGCCGCGGAAGGCCACGCGATCCATTTCTAGGACAAACAGGAGAAATTTAGGTATTCCTTTCTCCAGAAAAAAGGATACCTTTTTTCTATGTCTGATTCCTACACGATCAAAACCGCACAGCAGAAATTCTCCGCTGTGGTCGATGAAGCGGCGGATCATCCCGTGACGATCACCAAGCAAGGTCGCGCTGTGGCAGTCTTGATATCCATGGATCGCATGGAGGCCATCGCCGAAACCATGGAGCTTCTAGCCGACCCGAAAGCGATGACCGCGATTCGTAAGCACCGCTCTGGCAAAGCGAGTTATCACGAACTTTCCGCTCTCGATTCGCTATGATCCCAGTCCGGATCCAGCAAGAAGTTCTCGATTACCTCAAGCTCCTAGCACCCCAGCCGAGGCACGCGTTGAAAGTAGCGATCAAAGGACTCGCTCAAGAAAAAGGCGACATCAAAGCACTCTGCGACGAACTCGAAGGCTTCAATCGTCTCCGCGTCGGCTCAAACCGAGTCATTTTTGAATACCAACTCATCGATGAAAAAAGAACCATCACCTGCGTATTCGCCGGACCCAGAAAATGGATTTACGAAGTCTTCCACAACCGCATCTCAGAATAGATACGGAATGTTTTTTAATTTATCCTAGAGAAGAAAATGAATCACAATGGCCATTGTGGTTCCATTTCTGTTTCTAGGGTAAAAATAGCTTTGCCTCTTTGACCGGATCGCCCATGCGCGAGGTAGACCAAACACCGATGCGTTGGGCGCTGGCGGGGATTTTAATGCCCCAAAATGCCACGGATCATTTTTTTAAAAAATTCCGCTATTTTCGCATTGCCACTGGAGAAAAAGCACCATAGCTTCCGCGCCCCAACCGTCTAACCACGCCTCAAGATGTCCAAGCACAACTCACTTAAATCAAACACCACCGTCGGTGGCAAACGCTCCGTCCTTAAACGTTTCGAGCGCGTGAAGCTTCTTAAAGAGCGTGGCGAATGGAAACAGGGTAAATCCCCTATCGGTCTTCCTAAGACCAAGCACGAAGGCTAATTCTTCGTCATTTCCTTACTCCCAGCCTCCGTGTGAAACCCACGGAAATTTTATAACACCATGTCCGAGGGAGTCCGTCTCAACAAATATCTTGCTTCTTGTGGGGTTGGATCACGTCGCGCCTGCGATGATTTGATTGCAACTGGTCGGGTCGAAGTCAACGGCGCGCCTTGCGTCAAGCTCGCCACCCGCGTTTCTGAAACCGATAGCGTTCGCGTCGATGGCAAACGGGTTTTCCCGAAAGAAGAGATCGTCGTCATTTTCCACAAACCGCGTGGTTATGTCTGCACTCGCAACGACGAACTTGGCCGCGATACGATTTACAGCCTCCTTCCCGTCTCGCTGCACGCCCTCCATCACGTGGGCCGCCTCGATACCGATTCCGAAGGCATGTTGATTCTCACCAATGATGGTGACCTTTCCCAGCAACTCATGCATCCATCGAAATCGGTGGAAAAAGAATATCTCGTAACCTCGAACCAAGCGTTCGAAAACGCGCATCTTGATCAATTCCTCGCCGGTGTTTTCACCGAGGAAGGCAAGCTCAAGGCCAAACGCATCGAGCGGATTTCCGCGCGGCGCCTCAAAGTCGTTCTAGACCACGGCGCGAAACGCCAGATCCGCGTGATGTTCGAAGCTCTCGGTTACCAAGTCACCAAACTGCTCCGCGTGCGGATCGGAAATCTTTGGCTTGGCGATCTCGAAACCGGCCGTTGGGCAGTCCTCAACGCCAAGGAAGTCAAAATGCTCCTCGGCGGGGATACGAAGTAGTTTGGGAGATTTTCACCGCAGAGGCGCAGAGATCGGAGAGGATCGCGGAGGAGAAATTCAGTGAACTGATATATTTAAGATGATCCAACTTTGAGTCGTGAGGATTCATGTTTTACCCAATTCAAATTCTCTGCGTCCCTCTCCGACCTCTGCGCCTCTGCGGTGAAAACCGAAACCTTGATTCGACTTTACGAACTTCGTTGCCGATTGGTGCTGCTCCTGCTTCATTCCTTCGCATGGCGTATTTGGAAATCAGAAATCTTGAAAAGCATTTCGTGAAAGCCAGCGGAGGCATGCTCTCTTCTAAAAAAGAAACCATCAAAGCAGTCGATGGCGTTTCTTTGGAAATTCAGAAAGGTGAGATCCTTGGCTTAGTTGGGGAATCGGGCTGCGGAAAATCGACGCTCTCCCGGACGCTGATGCAGCTCATACGCCCAACCGCTGGGTCGATTGTGTTAGATGGCGAAAACCTTTCGCTCCTCAGTCATTCCGAAGTCCGCCGCCGTCGCCTCGATTTCCAGATGGTCTTCCAAGATCCCTACGCTTCACTCAATCCGCGCATGACGGTTTTCTCCACCATCGCCGAGGCCGTTCGCCAACGTCATCTGAAAATGAAAGGCACGGAGTTAGAAAAAAAAGTTTCCGAACTCATGGCAACCGTCGGTTTGGACGCCAGTCAGATGAAACGTTACCCGCATGAATTTTCCGGCGGCCAACGCCAACGGATCGCCATTGCCAGAGCGCTCGCCCCGGAGCCGAAACTCATCATCGCCGACGAACCAGTTTCCGCCCTCGATGTTTCCATCCAATCCCAAATCCTCAACCTCCTCAAAGATCTGCAGCGCAATCTCGGCCTGACCATGGTGTTCATCTCGCACGACCTCGGCGTGGTGCATTACATCGCGGATCGCATTGCCGTGATGTATCAGGGGAAAATCGTCGAGGTCGGCCCCGCAGGCGAAGTGTTTCACTCACCGAAAGATGCATACACAAAGCGCTTACTCGCATCGATTCCAAAACTCCGAAGCGCCTAAGCGCATAGCATTTCATCCTTTGGAAACTTCGGCAATCACCCCGGCTTTGATTTTGAAATTCAAACGGTCCTCGATGTAATCCATCGTCATAATAAGCGGTTCACCATCCTTTTCAATCACCCGAAAACGAATCTCCGCCGCCTCCAGCGCTGGCTGCACAGCTTCCAGTTTTTTGCCGACCAGCGAAGTCGCATCTTTCACATCAAACTCAGATGCGGCGGGCTTTGTCTCTGTCACATCAATCGGAGTTGCGCTTGGAGCTTTCTCGCTTTTCTCAGTCTTACAAGAAACAAGGAACAAAGCAGGCAGAAGGAGATAGATGAATTTCATGATGCTTATATCTACGCCTGAAAGGAAGGATGGGAAAGGTGAAAATGGGCGAAAAACCATGATGTGCAAACCCGTAAGGGAAACATAGCATCTTAAACAACTTATGTTTCCTCAGCTCTTCGGTCGTATTATATTAGGCATCGCGCGTCCCGCGATTTCCATGTGTGGATCCCTTGCGCTGGAGCTTCCGAAATTCATCGCGCATCGCGGTGCGTCGCATGACGCGCCAGAGAACACCATGTCGGCGTTTCGTTTGGCGTGGCAGCAGGGTGCGGATGGGATTGAGGGGGACTTTTTCCTGAGCAAAGACGGCCAGATCGTTTGTATCCATGATAAAGACACCAAGAGAACCGGATCTGAAAATTTGCCCGTGGGAAAAAGCACGCTCGCGGAATTGCGTAAGCTAGAATACGGATCATGGAAAGATCCGAAGTTCAAAGGCGAGCCCCTTCCCCTGCTAGGTGATGTCCTGGATGAACTACCCAAGGAAAAATGGTTTCTTCTAGAGATCAAAGATACCGATAAAATCGTCCAGCCCATTGCGGAAATCCTTCGCTTGAAAAAAGCCGATTCAACCCGCGTGGTTCTCATTTCGTTCGACGCTAATGTGATCAAAAAATGCCGGGAAATCATGCCTGAATACCGCGCTTGCTTGCTTCACGCGCTCAGCGATTTCAACAAAACCGGCCAAGCGGACAAATACCTCGAGATCATCAAGTCCAGCGGTTCCCAGGGATTGGCATACAAAGAACAAGAGTCGATCCCAGCGAAATGGCTCTCCAAAATAGCTGGGGAAAATCAAATACTCGCCAGTTGGACGATAAACACGCCTGAATCCGCGGCGCGAGCGGTGACACGTGGTGTGAATTTTCTTATCACAGACCGCCCAGGGGGCCTGCGTGGTGAACTTGAAAAGCGCGCGGAACAGTAACCAAAAACCAGCTCGGTAACCCTTCACTATGGCATTGCCCAGTTGCAATCTGCTCTCTAGTCTGCATCCCCACTGCACACCATGAGTTCCAAAAAATCCAAATCCGCCAAACAACAAACTTCCGATCACAGCGCAGCTCTGACCGCTTCTTACAAGCCTTCCGCAGAGTTCTCGAAAAAGGCCCGCATCGGTTCCATGGCCGCCTACGAAAAGCTTTATAAATCCTCCATCGAGAAACCGGAAAAATTTTGGGCAACCGAGGCAAAAGAGCTTCATTGGCAAAAGCCTTTTACCAAAGTTCTCGATTGGAAATGCCCGGATGCGAAATGGTTTACCGGCGGGAAAATCAACGTCGCGGAAAACTGTGTAGATCGCCACGCGAAAGGCCCGCGCGCGAACAAAGCCGCGATCATTTTTGAAGGCGAACCCGGTGATACCCGTACGATCACCTACTCGCAGCTCCACCGCGAAGTCTGCAAATTCGCCAACGTCCTCCTCACTCGCGGAGTGAAAGCCGGCGACCGCGTGCTCATCTACATGCCGATGATTCCCGAAGCCGCTATCGCCATGCTCGCCTGCGCCCGCATCGGCGCGGTGCACAACGTCGTGTTCGGTGGCTTCGCTTCAGAAGCCATCCTCGATCGTCTAGAAGACTCCGGAGCAACCGCCGTCATCACCGCAGATGGTGGCTGGCGTCGCGGAAAAATCGTTGCGCTCAAACCCGCCGTCGATGAAGCGCTGAAAAAATACAAGAAGGTCAAAAACATCTTCGTCGTCAATCGCACCGGAAATGAAGTTTCTATGGACGCGAAGCGCGATCTTTGGTGGCACGATGAAATGGCCTCCGCCTCCGCGAAACACGAGCCGAAAGGATTCGATTCCGAGCATCCGCTTTTCATCCTCTATACCTCTGGCTCCACCGGAAAACCCAAAGGCATTCTTCATACTTCGGGCGGTTACCTCACCGGCACTTACTCCACTTGCAAATACATCTTCGATATGCGCGATGAAGATGTTTACTGGTGCACCGCCGATGTCGGCTGGATCACCGGCCACTCCTACATCGTTTACGGGCCACTCGCCAACGGCGCGACCCAAGTCATGTATGAAGGCGCGCCGAACGAGCCAGACTTCGGCCGCTTCTGGAAAATGATCGAGCAACACCGCGTCACCATTTTCTACACAGCCCCAACCGCGATCCGCGCCTTCATTAAAGCCGGCGACGCGTTTCCTGAAAATCACGATCTCTCATCGCTGCGCTTGTTAGGTTCGGTCGGCGAACCGATCAACCCAGAAGCCTGGCACTGGTATCACGAAAAAATCGGTGGCGGCCGCTGCCCGATTGTCGATACCTGGTGGCAAACCGAAACCGGTGCCATCCTCATTTCACCCATCCCCGGCGCAACCACCTGCATTCCCGGAACCGCGACCCGCCCGTTCTTCGGAATCGATGCCGCCATCCTCGACGATGCTGGAAAGGAATGCCCACCGAACGTCGATGGCCGCCTCGTGATTCGTAAACCATGGCCGTCCATGACCCGCACGATTTATGGCGACAAAGCACGGTTCAAAAAAACCTACTTCTCGGATTATCCAGGAATCTACACCGCTGGCGACGGCGCACGCCGCGATAAAAAAGGCAATTTCTGGATCATCGGTCGCCTCGATGACGTGCTCAACGTTTCCGGCCACCGCCTCGGAACCGCGGAAATCGAATCCGCCCTCGTTGCTCACCCAGCCGTTGCAGAGGCAGCCGTCGTCGGTCGTCCGCATGATCTCAAAGGTCAGGCAGTCGCCTGCTTCGTGACCTTAAAAATGGGTTACGATTCTAACATTGCTCTCGAAAACGAACTCCGTAATCACGTCGGTAAAGTGATCGGCGCGATCGCCAAACCCGACGATGTCTATTTCACTCCCGCCCTGCCAAAAACCCGCTCTGGGAAAATCATCCGCCGCCTCCTCAAAGAACTCGTCACCACCGGCGTCATTTCTGGCAGCGTCACGACCCTCGACGACATGAGCGTCATCGATCATCTCAAGACGCTTGTGAAAAAATAGTCATGCATGACTTCAACGAACTCAAAGAATGCCTTGAAGAAATCTCTGAGGAAGTTGCTGCAACAAAGACCAGACTCTTGGAAACTTGCCGAACGGCGGTAAAAACGAAATTTTTCCCATTTTGTGGAAATGTTGCGCAACTCGCCTTTACAATTTGGCGATCCCCTGTCACACCCCTGAAAGTTTAACCACCTCGCACGCGCAACATGCCTAAAGACACCTCAATCCGCAAAATTCTCGTCATCGGCTCCGGCCCCATCGTTATCGGCCAAGGCTGCGAATTCGATTACTCCGGAGTCCAAGCCTGCAAAGCGCTCAAAGAGGAAGGATATGAGGTTATTTTGGTGAACTCGAACCCCGCCACGATCATGACCGATCCGGAGTTCGCACACCGCACTTACATCGAGCCCATCACTCCCGAAGTGGTTGAAAAAATCATCATCCGCGAGAAACCCGATGCGCTTCTCCCTACCCTCGGTGGCCAGACCGCGCTCAACACCTCGATGTCACTTTTCAAATCCGGCGTCCTCGATAAACACGGCGTCCGTATGATAGGCGCAAATGCCGAAGCGATCGACAAAGGCGAAGACCGCCACCTTTTCAAAGAAGCGATGGAAAAAATCGGCCTCGATATGCCTCGCTCCGGAATCGCCCGCACGATGGAAGAAGCGAAAAAAGTCGCAGACGATATCGGCACTCTCCCACTCATCGTCCGCCCCGCCTTCACCCTAGGCGGCCAAGGCGGCGGCATCGCTTACAACAAAGAAGAATTCGAGGAAATCGTCCACCGCGGCCTCGATCTCTCGCCGGTTTCAGAAGTTCTCATCGATGAATCTTTACTCGGTTGGAAAGAATTCGAAATGGAAGTCATGCGCGACCGCGCCGACAACTGCGTGGTCATCTGTTCCATCGAAAACCTCGACCCCATGGGCGTGCACACCGGAGATTCCATCACCGTCGCGCCGATCCAAACCCTAACAGATCGCGAATACCAAATCATGCGCGACGCATCGTTCGCCGTGATCCGCGAGATCGGCGTCGAAACCGGTGGTTCTAATATCCAGTTCGCCACCGATCCTAAAACCGGCCGCATGATCGTCATCGAGATGAACCCACGCGTTTCCCGCTCATCCGCTCTAGCCTCCAAAGCAACCGGATTCCCGATTGCAAAAATTGCTGCGAAACTCGCCGTCGGCTACACGCTTGACGAACTCCCCAATGACATCACCCGCGTCACCCCCGCATCCTTCGAGCCAACCATCGACTACGTGGTCACCAAGATCCCGCGTTTCACCTTCGAAAAGTTTCCTACAGCAAATCCCGTACTTACCACTTCGATGAAGTCGGTCGGCGAAGCGATGTCCATCGGCCGCACGTTCAAAGAGTCCATGCAGAAATGCTTGCGCTCCCTCGAAACGGGACGATGGGGCTTCGGCTTCGACAACAAAGACCCGAAAGCGCCGACCAAAGACGAGATCACCCGCAAACTCCAAATTCCCAACGCCGAACGCATTTTCTGGCTGCAAACCGCTTTCGTGAATGGCTGGACGCTCGACGATGTCCACGCCGCTACTGCGATCGATCCATGGTTCCTACGCCATCTCCAACAGATCGCTGAAGAAGGGAGCTCACTCAATGGGAGCGCGGGCGCCCCGCCCGCATCTTCGGGCGAATTGCGCCGTCTCAAAAAACTCGGATTTTCCGACCGCCAGCTTGCCAAAGCATGGAATTCCACCGAAGACGAAGTCCGCGCACTCCGCAAAAAACACGGCGTCATCCCAACCTATCGCCTCGTCGATACCTGCGCCGCGGAGTTCGAAGCTTACACTCCGTATTTCTACTCCACCTACGGCGATGAAAACGAAGCGCGCCAGTCCAACAAAAAGAAAATCATCATCCTCGGTGGCGGACCTAACAGAATTGGCCAGGGTATCGAGTTCGATTACTGCTGCGTCCACGCCGCCTTCGCGCTCAAAGAGCTCGGCTACGAGACGATCATGGTGAACTCCAACCCTGAGACAGTCTCCACCGACTACGACACTTCAGACAAACTTTTCTTCGAGCCCCTTACACTTGAAGACGTTCTCAATATCTGCGATCAAGAAAAACCCTACGGCGTGATCGTCCAGTTCGGCGGTCAAACTCCACTCAACCTCGCTGCGGATCTCGAACGCCACGGCGTTCCCATCATCGGCACCTCACCTAAATCCATCGAGCAGGCCGAAGACCGCAAGTTTTTCTCCGCGCTGTTAGATAAACTTCATCTCAAACAAGCCGAAGCCGGAACCGCCACCAACGAGGCAGAAGCCATAGTCGTCGCCAACCGCATCGGCTACCCAGTTCTTGTTAGACCATCCTTCGTTCTTGGCGGCCGCGCGATGATGATCGTCTACCGGGACTCCGAACTCTCCACCTACATGCGCGAGGCGGTCACCGCCTCTCCTGAGCGCCCTGTGCTTGTCGATCGTTTCCTCGATAACGCCACCGAAATTGATGTCGATTGCATCAGCGATGGTGAAACCTCCGTCGTCGGCGCGATCATGCAGCACATCGAGCAAGCCGGTATTCATTCTGGCGACTCCGCTTGCGTCATTCCCGCCTTCTCAATCTCGGACAACATCAAAGCTCAAATCGAAAAAGCCGCTAAAGACCTCGCTCGCGAACTCGAAGTTCGTGGCTTAATGAACATCCAGTTCGCTGTGAAAGACGAAGAACTCTACGTCATCGAGGTCAATCCTCGCGCTTCTCGGACTGTACCTTTTGTCTCGAAAGCCACCGGTGTCTCCCTAGCCAAGCTCGCCGCCAAAATCATGGTCGGAGAAAAACTTGTCGATATGGGTTATACGAAAACTATCATCCCCAGCCATATCTCCGTGAAAGAAGCCGTGTTCCCATGGAACCGCTTCCCAGGCATCGACATCGTGCTCGGCCCGGAGATGAAATCCACTGGTGAGGTGATGGGCATCGATAAAGATTGGGGCATGGCCTACGCCAAATCCCAGATCGCCGCCTTCAACCCACTCCCGAAAGAAGGCACCGTTTTCTTCTCCGTCGCAGATCGCGATAAAGAACGCGCCATCGTCGTCGCCCGCGGCCTGCATGAACTCGGTTTCAAAATCGTATCCACCGGCGGGACTCTCGCGAAACTCGCCGAAGCTGGAATCCCCGCCGACCGGGTTTACAAAGTTCTCGAGCAAGCTCGCCCGAACGTCATCGACATGATGAAGAACGGCGAGATCCATTTCCTCATCAACACACCCGCCACTCACGAGTCCCGCGCCGATGAAATTCTGATCCGCTCCACCGCGATCGCTCAGAAAATTTCCTACGCCACTAACATGGCCGCCGCCGAAGCCTCAGTAAAAGCCATACGTTCACTCAAGGAATCCGATCTCACCGTGAAGAGCATCCAAGAATACCACGCTTGATGAATCCCAAAATTTCCAGTGATATGGCTCGTGCCGAGGAAATCCTCTCCGCTCTGCACGATGATGCGAGTGATAAGGTTTTGAAAAATGCCGCTGAACAGGCACTCGCGATCAGCCCTTATTGCTTGGGCGCTTGGCAGATCCTTTCCGAACTCGCGGATACGGATGAAGATGCCATCACTCTTCTCAAAAAAGGCGCCGATCATGGTCGGGAATTGCATGCCGAACTCATCGCTTCGGTCGATCCTGAAGATGGAATTTGGGGACACATCGAAGCCCGCGATTTCATGTGCCTCCTCCACGACCTCGCTATTTTTTACGATGCAACGGATGAGCTCGAACAAGCCGTCGAAATCTATGAGGAAATGCTCCGCCTCAACCCCGGCGACAACCAAGGCGTTCGCGGCGACCTACTTCACGATTACATCGTGCTGAATCAAACCGCCGACGCCAGAGCCATGCTCAAACGTTTAGATAACATCGTCGAAACGGATACAAGTCTCGCCTACGGCACCGCCCTCTTGGAAATCATGGTCGCGATGGAGGATTTCGAAGATGCATGGATGGATGAAATCGAGCGTCAACAACCATCGGACACTGCGGGATTCAAAAAGTTTTTTGGAAAAAATTTCCCTGTCGTGGATAAGGCCATGAAGAGCGCCATAAAGGCAAACCCCTACGTCGGCTTGATCATGACCATGCCGGGCATCATGGAAATGGAACAACCTGAGCTGTATTCGATGGGCGGCCCAGACGAAGCTTTGCTATACGCTCACAAACACGCCCCGACCTGGTTGGCGGCTTTCCTGCCCTTCGTCATGGTTTCCACCTATGCACTACAAGCCAACGATAACGGCTCCGACCCATCGCCGGAACATTTGGAAGAACTCGAGGCCATTTCCGATTTCACCACCGACCCTGATTTCACTCCATGGTGGGAAGACGTCGTCGAATGATCCTACAACTCCCCGCCGATAGCCATGCCTGTCGGTATATTTAGCCTCGACTGTTCCTCTAGCCTTGAGTTCATTGTCGAGTGCCATCATGAGTAACTCCCCTCACATTCTCCGCGATTTTGATCACGCCATTTCAACCTTGAAAGGCGAGGTGTTAAGAATGGCAGCAAAAACCCGACACAACTTAGAGCGAGCGATCCAAGCCTTGCTCGAACGCAACTCCGAACTCGCGAACTCCGTCATCGCAGACGACGATGAAATCGACGAACTCGAGCGCTCCATCGACAAGCTCGGGATGGAAATCCTCGTCAAATATCACCCTCTTGCCTCCGATCTCCGCCTCGTCGTTGCATCCATGAAAATTTCCATGAACCTTGAGCGCATCGCGGATCACTCGGTCAGCATCGCCAAACGTGCGAAAAAAATCACCACAACCCATGAGCTTAGCGATGTCACCTTGGTCGAGCCTATCTACTCACTTGCCGATCACTTGCTGCGCGATGCGATTTCCTCTTACAGCGATGGCAACGGCCCACTCGGCGCCTCCCTCTACGTTCGCGACAAAGAGCTCGATAAAATGCATAAAGAAGTGACCGCCCAATTCAGCGCTCGCATCGAAGACACCGTCGGCCGTAGTCAGGAATATCTTCACCTTATTATCATCGTTCGCTCACTCGAACGTGTCGGCGACCTCTCCTGCAACATCGGCGAAGACGCCGTTTTCCTCGAACACGCCAGAGACATCCGCCACAAAAGCAAAGCCGAACGCGAACTCATGGATGAGGATTGAGATTGTTCTGCCTGAAATCAGATAGTGGCATCTTTCCCGCGCTGGAGATGTGCATAGTGTCCGTTATTTTCTAACAATTTTTCATGTCTGCCGCTTTCGACGAGTTCGCCTTTATGGAGAACGCAGATAAGATCGGCATTGCGGATGGTGCTGAGACGGTGGGCGATGACAAAGGAGGTACGGTTGGAGCGGAGACGGTCAAGGGCTTGTTGGACGAGTTTCTCGGTATGGTTGTCGAGGGCGGAAGTGGCTTCATCTAACAAAAGAAGCGGGGGGTTTTTCAAGAGGGCGCGCGCGATGGAGAGGCGCTGCTTTTCGCCACCAGAGAAGCGGATGCCGCGCTCACCGGCTTTCGCATCAAGACCTTCTGGAAGGGCGCGAATAAAGTCTGCGGCATTGGCGGCTTCAAGCACGGACCACAACTCTTCGTCGCTGGCCTGGTGCTTCGCAAGAGTGAGATTCTCACGGATGGTGGTGTTGAAAAGAAATGTCTCTTGAGTGACGAAGCCAGTGTTGTCGCGTAGCCATTCCTTAGAGATTTCCGAGATTGGCTCACCGTCTAACAGAATTTTACCAGAGATCGGCTCGTAGAAACGGGAAAGGAGATTGAGCACGGTAGATTTTCCGGATCCAGTCGAACCGACAAGTGCCAGTGTCTGGCCGGGAAGTGCGGTTAAGGAAATGTGTTGCAGGGCGGGCGCGTCGTCGTTGTATGAAAAAGAGACATCACGGAACTCGATTTTACCGGAGAAGTTTTCCGGGCGATTTCCTTCGGTTAGATGCGTTTCGTCCGGGGTATCTATGATGGCAAATACACGTTTTGCAGATACTAGGCCTCTAGTAAATGTCTGTGAAAGCGGGTTGATGCGGGAGATGGGGTCGAAGAGAAAACCCCATGCGACAAGAAACGCAATGACCACACCGGGAGATAGCTGACCGTTAAGCGTCCACCATGCGCCAAACGCGACCATGAGAATGATGCCCGCCTCCGCGATAAAGGACACGGTGGGCCAGACAATGGCTTGGCCTTTCATGACATCCATGTGCTTGTCCCCGACCTTGAGAGAAGCCTCACCGAAGTCGGAAAGTGCCTGCGGCTCGACCGTGTATGCCTTAATCTGGCGAATGCCGGCAAGATTGTCGTGGAGGATAGCGTTGAGTGCGGAAGAGGCCTCGGAAGAGGCGCGCCATTTCGGCTCTGCCTTTTTCGACCACCACGCAGTAAGAAATCCGATGAATGGTAGCGGTATCAGCGTAACCAAAGTCAGTTCCCACGAGTGATAGAGCAGATAGCCGATCACGATAAGGAACTGGAGCACTGCTGCGAGCGCTTGGTCCAACCCCTCGATAATGACCCTATCCATCGTCGGAACGTCGTCCGCCACGCGCGACATAATCTCACCGGAGGAGTTTTTATCGAACCACTTGACCGGTAGGCGCTGGAGCTTGTCATAGAGTTCAACACGAATCAGGTGGGTCAGCTTCAGTTCAAGGGCGTTGTTAAGATAGGTCCGGAGAGTGAAAAGCGCCTGGCGTGCAAGAATGGCTCCGGCGCCGATGAGCGCAGTGGATAAAATAAGATCCGGACGGTTTTGGCCAATGATCGTATCGATGAAACGCATCGTGACACCCGGCAGCACCAGCACCAGCGAGGTGCAGGCAATGGCCAAAAGCAGAGAAAACCCACTCATCAGAGGGAAGCGCAGGGTATGACGGATAAGGCGGAGCATATTTCAGCGCAAAGCTAGACGGGAAGGTCTTGCCGTGGCGATCTGTAAATGGGTGGTAATATTTGTTCCGCGCTATCGCTGCAACGGGTTCTGGGGAGGCTTTCAGATTCTTGCCAAAATTTGGGTATTAGAGTTTGAGTTTTTCGTAACTCGATACCAGATTGCGCGTGGACGAGCCACATCTCTCTAAAAAATGAACGCCCTTACTCGCAGTGCCACCGCCTATTGGCAATCTTCCATCGGAAAAAAACTCATCGTTGCCGTCACCGGGGCCGCGATGGTGCTTTTCCTCGCAGGCCATTTGACTGGAAACCTTTTGATTTTCGCGGGTCGTGAAGCTTTCAACGATTACGCCCAATTTCTCCACGAGGCTGGACACGGCGCGTTAATCTGGGTGGCTCGAATTAGCTTACTCGTCACTGTCGTGCTGCACGTGATCGCCACGATCCAACTGACTCGAGAGAACCGCGCCGCCCGCAGCGAGCAATACCAATATAAGACCGTCATCCAGGCGAAAAAATCCTCACTGCTAATGATCTGGAGCGGCTTGACGATTCTCGCGTTCATTATTTTCCACATCCTGCATTTCACGGTGAAAATCGCAGGTGGCTTCTCAGAAATGATGGATGAACCATACCACACCGCCACCGGCGAATCCCGCCACGACGCCTACGGCATGGTCATCGCTGGGTTTCAATCCTCCGGGCTCAATGCGCTGGTCGTCGGGTTCTACATCCTCGCCATGACCCTGCTCTGCTCGCACCTCAGCCACGGGGTTGGCTCCATGTTCCAAACCCTCGGCTGGCGCTCTAAAAAATCCCAAGACCTGATCCGTAAAGTTTCATTGGGATACGCTTATGTCATCTGGGCCGGCTTCATTTCCGTGCCTCTCTCCATCTTCTTCGGGTTCGTCAAATAACTCCTTTTTAAAATCATCATGTCACTCGATAGCAAAATCCCGGCTGGCCCACTTGAGCAGAAATGGTCCAAACACAAAATGGACTCGAAGCTGATCAATCCGGCAAACAAAAGGAAATTCAACATCATCGTGGTCGGTTCCGGACTCGCCGGCGGTGCTGCAGCCGCAACGCTTTCCGAGCTTGGTTACAACGTGAAATGCTTCTGCTACCAAGACTCCCCGCGCCGCGCGCACTCGATCGCTGCTCAAGGTGGTATCAACGCCGCGAAAAACTACCGCAATGATGGCGACTCAGTTTACCGCCTCTTTTACGATACGATCAAAGGCGGCGACTTCCGCTCTCGCGAGGCAAACGTCTATCGCCTTGCCGAAGTCTCTAACAGCATCATCGACCAATGCGTTGCCCAAGGTGTGCCATTCGCTCGTGAATACGGCGGCTTGCTCGACAACCGCTCCTTCGGCGGCGCGCAGGTTTCCCGCACGTTTTACGCCCGTGGTCAAACCGGACAACAACTCTTGATTGGTTGCTACCAAGCACTCGAAAAAGAAATCAGCAAAGGCGGCGTGAAAATGTATCCGCGCACCGAGATGTTAGATCTCGTGCAAGTCGATGGCCACGCGAAAGGCATCGTCGTCCGTGATCTGAACACCGGAGAAATTTCCACCCACGCCGCGGATGCAGTGATTCTCGCAACCGGTGGTTACGGCAACGTGTTTTTCCTCTCCACCAACGCGATGGGTTGCAACGTGATGGCCGCATGGCGCGCCGCCAGACGTGGCGCACTCATGGCGAATCCGTGCTATACGCAGATTCACCCGACCTGCATTCCCGTTTCTGGTGACTACCAATCCAAGCTCACCCTGATGTCGGAATCGCTCCGCAACGACGGGCGCATCTGGGCTCCTAAATCCCGAGAAATAGCCGCCAAACTCCGCTCCAAGGAAATGCATCCCAACGATATCTCCGAGGAAGATCGCGATTATTTCTTGGAGAGGAAGTATCCATCGTTCGGAAACCTCGCACCGCGCGACATTTCATCCCGTGCAGCCAAAGAAGCCTGTGATGACGGCCGTGGTGTCGCTCCCACCGGTCTCGGCGTATATCTCGATTTCCGCGATGCGATCAAGCGCCTCGGAGAGGACAAAATCCGCGCCAACTACGGCAACCTTTTCCAGATGTATGAAAAAATTGCCGGCGAGAATCCTTACGAGCGCCCGATGATGATTTATCCCGCCGTCCATTACACGATGGGTGGACTTTGGGTGGACTACAACTTGATGTCTAACATCCCCGGCCTGCACGTGTTGGGCGAAGCGAACTTCTCCGACCACGGTGCGAACCGCCTCGGTGCATCCGCGCTAATGCAAGGTCTTGCCGATGGTTATTTTGTGATCCCAACCACGATTGCCAACTATCTCGCAACGCAGAAACCCGGCACGATCACCACCGCTCATCCGGCCTTCGCGCAGGTTGAGGGCGAAGTCCGCGAGCGCATTGCTAAATTACTTTCCATCAAAGGCAAACGCACAGTCGATTCCTTTCATCGCGATCTCGGAAAAGTCATGTGGGACAAGTGCGGCATGGAACGCACCGCAGAAGGTCTCAAATGGGCACTTCAGGAAATCTCAAGAATCCGCGAGGAGTTCTGGAACAACGTTCTTATCCCCGGCACCGGCGAGGGCGCAAACATGGAGCTCGAAAAAGCCGGCCGCGTCGCAGACTTCTTGGAGTTCGGCGAGCTGATGTGCCACGACGCTCTCCAACGCGAGGAATCCTGTGGCGGACATTTCCGTGGCGAGCATCAGTTCACCGAGAAAGATCCGGAAGTGTTAGAAGGTAAAACCCAACCGGGCGAAGCCAAACGTCATGACAGCGAGTTCGCATACGTTTCCGCATGGGAATACCACGGCCCCGGCCAGGCTCCTACGCTCCACAAAGAGGAGCTAAAATACGAAACGGTGAAACTCTCAGTCCGCAGTTACGCCTAATTGCATGGCTCGTCGCTGGATGTTGATGCGTTTCGGCCCTTTCCTGAAAGCTCAGGGCGTTCTGCTATCGATCATCATTGTGATGTTTCTGGTGTTCTTACTTCAGAAGGTTCTCGGCGAGGGCTTTTACAACGATTTCGTGCTCGTTCCCGTAGAACTCATCAACGCATGGAACAACCTACGCGCAGGCGATTTTCAACACGTACAATGGGCTGAGTTTCTAACACTGTTCACTCCAGCGATGCTCCATGCGGATATAAATCACATCATTGGAAATATGATCTTCTTGTGGATCTTCGGTGCGCTCGCGGCAGAGTTGCTTGGACAACGTTGCATGCTTTTCGTTTTCGTTTTCACTGCCATCACAGGCAGCCTATGCCACATCTTGCTGAATCCAGATAATGCCTGCCTCGGCGCATCAGGGGCGGTGATGGGATTTGAAGGCTTATACCTCGCCATGGCCGTCCGCTGGCGCTTGCCCGATCCTCATGTCTGGCCAATGGCAAGACCCATCGCGCCGGGCAAACTGGCAATGGTCGCAATCATTGGTTTGGTGTTCGATATCATGGGCTTCACCAGTGGAGTCTCGAACATCGCCCACGGCGCCCACCTCGGTGGCTTAATCGGAGGTATATTACTAGGCAGCTTCTTCGTGAAAATGCCGAGGGTCGCGTTGCCGAGATGATGTTCTCTTCTCACCTCAGCGAGATCGCAGATATTAGCCCGATGGTCGGAGACCTCGGGTTGATACGTTTCAAAAATATTCGCATCCCGGCAGGGATGCCAGAAGGTTTAGAATGAGAGTAATAAATAGATTATCGTGCGGTTTTGTGATCCCGGCCTGGATCTTTGCCCATCAAGCTCTTCCGCTCCTCAGAGCTAAGTTCTCGCCATTCGCCGGGCGCTAAAGTGAATTCATCCAATCCCCCGATTTTGCAGCGGATCAAGCGCAGGGTTGGGAACCCGACCGCTGCGGTCATGCGCCTGACTTGGCGGTTTTTGCCTTCAACCAACTCGATAAGCAGCCAAGAGGTCGGGATGGATTTTCGGAAACGCACTGGTGGATCACGCGGCGGGACGTTTGGCTCATTTCCCATCAATTCCACCCGACACGGCCTAGTCTTGCGATAGTATGCCTAGCATATTTATTCTGTGCCAGCTGGATCAACTTTTCAACCTCTCCAGTTTCCGAGGGAGTGTCATCCAAATAAGCCTTTCATTTGCGACAAATCTTTATAAGAATTACAACTGTGAAATTTACATTTATTATAGTTCCCACGCTGTCTGTCTTTCTTGCGGCACCTTTTTTACACGCTCAAGTTACTGCAACAGGTGACTACACTCCTACTCCTTTCGCCAGCCCAACTTGGAATGTAGGAGGTGAGCTACGCATCGGTGATAGCACCGGAATAGGCACCCTCGATATATTGACAGGTGGCACCGTCACAAATACCAAAGCGTTCATCGGAGTGGAACCCGCTTCAACGGGCAGCTCGGTTGATGTCGACGGAGGTATCTGGACGAACTCACTCGACCTGACCGTCGGCTACAGCGCTTCTAGCAACTCACTCGATATCCAGAACGGTGGAAGCGTCAGTAGTGCGGGTGCTTTCCTGGGCTACAACAGCGCATCCAACGTTAACGCCGTAACAATTGCTGGCACGTCCTCCAGCTGGATCGTCAGTGATACTTTTCATCTTGGCTACTCTGGCTCTCAAAACGAGGTGACAGTCTCTTCTGGGGGACTGCTTCAGGCAACAGCCCTCAACAAAGATTTCGTCATCGGCTCTCTTGATGGTTCAAATGGCAACACATTGACCGTCACGGGTGCTGGCTCATCTTTCACCAATGATGCTACCCTTTACGTGGGTGATCGGGGTGACAATAATACGCTGGAACTTAAGCAAGGTTCTCAAACCACATCTAAAAATGTTCGCATAGGTGGAAATGCCCTTTCCAATCTTAACACAGTTACTGTGTCTGATAGTGGTACTACCTGGACTATAACAGGAACACAAATTCGCGTTGGCTCTGGCGGCTCAAGCAATACTCTCAACATCAACAATGGCGCTCAAGTTAATGTATCTAATGGTCTCGTTGTGATTGGTCGCGATAGCACTTCCGCCAACAACACCCTTTCCCTCTCCGGTACCGGCTCTGCTCTCAATATCGGGGGAAACCTTCTCGTTGGTCGCTCCGGTACGAACAATGAACTCAACCTCTCTGATGCGGCCTCTCTCTCGGCGGCCCAGATTATCTTTGGCGAGCTGGCTGACTCCAGCGGCTCTGCGGATTTCGGCACCGGCACCATTACCACCAGTCAGATCTCTGAGGGTGTGGGCTCGGGCACGGTCACTTTCGACAATACCACCTTAATTATCTCCGCCGCTCAATCCACGCTCTTCACGGGCTTCGAAGATGGCGATGTTTCACTACTGGGCGAGTTGTTGCTCGACAGTAATAGCTTTGCAGTAGAATCCGCTTACACTCTATCAGGTGTCGGCGGACTCACCAAAAATGGAACCGGCACACTGACCCTCACCGGCAGCAACACCTACACCGGCACTACCACCATCAACGAGGGCACCCTTGCATTGAGTGCCGCAGGTCGTCTAGCTTCATCTTCATCTCTGGTTATTGATGGCGGTGAATTGACTTTCGTAGATAGCGAGAGTGTTTCGAGCTTCACTCAAACCGCTGGCACCATCAACTTTGATGTCACGCATTCCGGCTCTCCACTCGTCAATTGCCAGTTGATACCCGGCACCGACAATGATGTGCTTTATGTCAGCGGTGTTACGCAACTTGGTGGAACGATCCATGTCATCCAAGGCGGAACAAACGAATTCGCACGCGGAGAGAGTGCCATTCTTATCGATGGCACCCCTGGTGATATCGATGGGTTGCCTGATAACTTCACGGATGATTTCGCGAACAGAAACTTCCTAGTGATCGATAATACGAATGGCCTTGTAACCCTTCTTGGATCCGGTGTTGCCGATGGCGCTAGCCTCGCTGACATCGTAGGACTCACCGGAAACCAGATGGTCATCGCCGACGTGATCAACACCAACATTTCTGGCAATGGCAATATCTTGGATGCATCGGATTCAGATGACCAGATGGCACTGCTTATCATCGGAGATTGCGATGGCCCTCCAGCTGCCGGTCTTAACTTGATCTCACCTGAAGTTTATGCCGGATTTACGGATTACGGAGTTGAGACCATCAGGTCATATAGTAAAGCCGCACTCAGTATGCCGGGCTTCAGTAATAACGGATCGGCTCGTTCGGTAAGAATTCCAGTCGGCACATCTTCCGAGCCGGTGGTCAGTGGGGTTTCAAGTGAGTCGGTTACCTCTGTATTCGCTGGCTACACTCACTACAGCACAGGAACGGATTCCTCAATCAACGGAGCTGACTATGATATCAAAAGCTACGGTGGCATCGTAGGTGTTCGCCATGATGTTAATGGCTTAATGCTTGGAGGTTTCCTCGGAGTGGACGAGGGTGATGTTAACTCATCCACCTTAAATTCCGACTCTGATGCCTTCCTCCTCGGCGCGATTGCCAGCTACACAATCAAGCCTGAGATCAATCTGATCGCTACTAGCGGAATCACCTACGGTTGCTATGACTTCAGCGGCACTCGCTTTACCGGTATAGGTAATGCCGCATTCGATGAAGTGGGTTCCGATGTCTTTGACATCCATGTCGGACTGGAAGGAGACGCTTATGCTGCTGACAATATTCGCGTAACACCGTTCGTTGGATTCCATTACATCAACTCCGATACCGAAGCATTCACCGAAACGGGTCCTGGCGCTCTCTCAGTGGATGCTCACGACTACGATGCATTCTTCTCAGAGATTGGTGTTAAAGCTGAATATCAATTTACCAAGCAATTTAGCTTGAATGGCAATCTCAGCTATACTCAAAACGTCAGCGGTAGCGAAAAGAATATCGGAGCAAGCTTAGGTGGTACCCCATTTGCGGTAGCTTCTCCAGGGCTTGGCAATGATTTCTTCTCAATCGGTATGGGTGCTCAATACCAAGTGACCGAAAATGTCCGCCTTGGAATCAACTACCGTGCGGAATTCAGCACAGATGCAGAAGTTGCAAACGGTGTGAACATCGGTGGTTCCTACTCGTTCTAATCAGACGATTTAACAAGATTAAGTGCTAAAGGTGGCGAAGGGCTCGATCCTTGCCGGTCAAGTTCTTCCGCTCCTCCGTACTTAACTCTATCCACTCTCCTTGGTTGAGCTGGATCTCCTCCAAGCCGCCAATCGCACAGCGGATCAGGCGCAGGGTTGGATAGCCAACTGCGGCGGTCATCCGCCGGACTTGGCGGTTTTTTCCTTCGACCAACTCGATACGCAACCATGAGGTCGGGATAGATTTTCGGAAACGCACCGGCGGGTCGCGCGGTGGGACGCTGGGCTCGTTCTCAAGCAACTCGACCCGACACGGCCGGGTCCTGTGGCCCTGAATTTCCAACCCACCGGATTTGAGCTTTTTCAAAGCAGATTCATCCGGCAGCCCTTCCACCTGCACCCAATACGCCCGCGGGTGTCCCTGTTCTGGATCGAGGAAACGGTGATTGAAACCCGGCTCATCGCAAAGCAAAAGCAAGCCCTCGGAATCCATATCCAGTCGCCCGACCGGATAAACCCCTTTCGGAAAACCAAAATCCGCCAGCGTTCTCTGGCCTGGCTGGTCCGGCGTAAACTGGCACAGCACATCATAGGGTTTGTGAAAAAGAAGAAGCACGCGAGAGATTCCATACACAACCCTTCCCAACTGACAAGAGATGTCACACACGTTTGCCTTGCTTTCATACCCCGCAATCCACAAAAGTTCGCGCCGACATGTTGGATATCAGGATCATTCGAGAAAATGCAGAGGAAGTTCGCGAGCGTTTGAAAAAACGCGGCGGAAATCATTGGAAACTCATAGACGAGGTGTTGGCCTGCGATGAATCACGCCGCGCTGCGGAAACCTCCAAACAAGAACTCCAAAACCAGCGCAAGACGATCTCCAAGCAAATCGGCATGATGAAAGCTAAGGGCGAGGATAGCTCCGCGATCGAAACAGAGGTTCGCGAGATCAATGATGAAATATCCAAGTTCGATCTCCTCGCCGAAGAAGCGACCGCGAAGCAAACGAATCTCCTGCTGAACATTCCCAACCTCCCGCATGCGGATTGCCCAGTGGGTGATTGCGAAGAAGCGAATCCAATCGTCCGCGAATGGGGCGTGAAACCCGCGCTGGTTGATCCGAAAGATCACGTAGAGCTCGCCACTGCACACGGTTTGATTTCATGGGAGGATGCGATCCGGATTTCCGGTTCCGGCTTTGCGGTGTATCGCGGTAAAGGTGCAAAACTCGAGCGTGCGCTGATCAATTTCCTGTTAGATACCCAAGCTTCGAACGGCTACGAAGAAGTCAACGTCCCGCATCTCGTGCTGCGCGAGTGCATGGAAGGCACCGGGCAACTCCCAAAATTCGAGGACGATATGTATGGGACTGAACCTTCGGAAACCGACGGCCGCAACGACCTCTTCCTCGCGCCAACGGCTGAAGTTCCGGTCACCAATCTTTACCGCGACACGATCGTTGCGGAAAGCGACCTGCCGTTGAAACTGGTCGCTTACACCCCGTGTTTCCGCCGTGAGGCTGGATCTGCCGGTCGCGACAACAAAGGCATCATCCGTATGCATCAGTTCGATAAAGTCGAGCTCGTGCAAGTGGTGGATCCGGAAAAAGGTTTCGAGATTCTCGAAGAACTCACCGGACACGCCGAAAGCATTTTGCAAAAGCTTGGCCTGCATTACCGAGTCATCGAGCTGTGCACCGGCGATGTCGGTCAGTCTTCCGCAAAGACTTATGACATCGAAGTTTGGGCTCCCGGCCACGGTAAGTATCTCGAAGTTTCCAGCTGCTCATGTTTCGGCGATTACCAAGCACGCCGCATGAAACTTCGCTTTAAAGATAAAGAAGGCAAAAACCGTTTCCCCGCGACCCTCAATGGCTCCGGCACGGCATTGCCACGCCTTTACGTTGCGCTGTTAGAACAATGTCAGCAACCCGACGGATCGATCAAGATCCCGGCCGCGTTGGTGCCATATTTCGGTGCAGATAAAATCTAAGCCATGCGATTCCTCAAGTCAGAAGCAGGTGCGATTGTTTTGTGGCTGGCTTCAGCGCTTTTCCTCGCGGCCTTATTCACACCGCATCTTTATGAGGCTGGAAAAACTCTAGCAGAAAACGCGAAGACCACTGACTACCCCGGCTGGATCGAATCCATCGCTAGCTCGGCGGATCGCGCTAAGCTCGATCGATATTTCAGCCGATGTCTCCTCGTCTCTGCGCTGGCTTTGTTGCCATTTCTAATTCTCCGCGTGCGTCGCATTCCTAAACTTGACGATCATGCACGTTACGCGCTGCGCAAACTCACTTGGAGTCAGCGATGCATTCATCTCTTTTGTGGTTTGACCATCGGAGCCGCTTCACTCGGCGCACTCGCGCTCATCCTACATTACACCGGCGCGAGTGAAGCAAATGACAAAGTATTTTCACTTTCCAAGCTCATCCCTAAAGCCGTCATTCCATCTCTCGGAGCAGGTATCATCGAAGAACTTCTTTTCCGCGGACTTCTGTTAGGTATCTGGCTGCGAGCTTACTCGGTGCGAAGTGCATGGATCGGCAGCTCCCTGATGTTTTCCTTCGTTCATTTCCTCAAACCACCAGCCGAAACGATCATTGCGAATCCAAGCGTCTGGTATTCAGGATTTGAAGTATTGGATGGCACTCTCGGTCATTTCACGAACCCATTGTTTTTTATCACCAATTTCTTCACGCTTACAACGCTGGGCCTCATTCTTGCTTACACCCGCACGCGGACCCATTCGCTCTGGTTTCCCATCGGCCTACACGCAGGACTTGTGTTTTCGTTTAAAATCTTCTCTCGCAACTGCAGTATAAACATGGAATCGCCCATGTATCCGTGGTTGATCGGCAACGATCTCAAATCCGGCATCCTTCCTTTAGCGGCGCTCTGCATTTGCTCGATAGTTTGCGCCTACACCGTTCGTAAATTATCGAAACCCAATCTAGTATGAAAATTCCCACACTCCTCGCGCTCTTCGCCACCACCTTGTTTTCCCAAGCTGCCCCGCAACCCATTTTCGATGGCAAAACCCTAAGTGGCTGGATAATTACCGGTTCTGAAGATTGGACTGTACAAGACGGAGCAATCCAGGGCCAAAATGATCCTAAGAAGAAGGGTTCGATTCTCTGGACAGAGAAAGAATACACCAACTTCGTTTTCCAATGCGCTTTCAAATACGAAGGGAAGATCGATTCCGGCGTTTTTCTTCGTCATGAAAACGATCAGATCCAAATCGGCATTTCCGGTTCATTGAAGCGTGATATGACGGCTTCTCCATACATCGCTTCCAAGAAGGGATATCCTGTCGAGGCCAAGGGCGTTGCAGAACTTCTCAAAGAAGGTGAATGGAACATCATCAAAATTACCGCTAAAGAATCCGTTTATACAGTCGAGCTTAACGGTAAAGAAGTGATGACTTACACTTCAGAAACCGCGAAGGAAAAAGGTCCGATCGGACTGCAGGTGCATCCTGGAAAAGAAATGAAAATCTCGTTCCGAGATATCACCCTCGAAGAACTGTAATTACTGCCACCCGTTTCACGCCTGCCTTGCGCAACACTTTGGCGCAGGCATCTACGGTGGATCCCGTAGTAAAAACATCATCCACCAAAATCACACCCGGAGCTCCTGTTAGAGCGGCGGGTATTTTCTTGTTCCATGTTGTGCGAACCGCGAAGGCTTTCTTGAGATTTTCCATCCGCTGCTTACGCGTAAGTCGCGTTTGGGTTTCGGTTCTTCTTACGCGCTTAAGTATCTTAGCCATCGGAAGCTCACTACACTTTGCCACAGCGTGCGCGATTTCCTCTGCTTGATTGAAATGGCGTTTGCGCAGTCGGCTTTGATGCAAAGGCACGGGAACCAACAACCATTTCTCCTGCAAGGCGATGGCGAACCTGCGATCCGAAAACACTCCGCATGCAAGTTTTCCAAGTGCACCTGCTAGATGTATTTCTTTTCCATATTTCAAGCGATGCACCAGCTCCAACGTCTCCTCACAGCGATCCATCGCCGCTAATGCGAATTCAAAGTGGAACGAAATATCCTTACAGTTTGGGCAGTCGAACGCGCCATCAATCATTCCCGCGAAGCTCTCACCGCACGTTCCACAAAACGGACTGACGATGCGTGGTAGTTTTTCCGAACACGTTTCGCACAGCGCCTTTCCTTCCGAAAGCCCGCAACCGCACAGCTCACAAATGGGCGGATACAATCCGTCGAGGACTAGCTTCATGAAGGGGGGGATCATGCGGTATGGAAATAAAAATCAATCTTTGGAGGATTTCGGATCCAACGCATCTCGCAAACCGTCACCTAGGAAATTGAGGGCGAACAAGGTCGTCGCGAAAAACAAGGAGGGGAAAAGCAAGAGATAGGGTGTGATTTCCATGCGATCCGCACCTTCTTTGATCAAAATACCCCATGAAGAATTCGGCGGCTTCACTCCCAAACCAAGAAACGACAGCACGCTTTCTAACAACATGATCCCAGGAACCGCGAGCGTGGTATATATGATAATGGGACCGATAACGTTCGGTAAAATATGGCGAAAAAGAATCCTCGCACGGCTCAAGCCCAAGGAAACCGCAGCTTCAACAAATTCCAGATTTTTCACGTTCAACACCTGCGCTCGGACAATCCTCGCAATCGTCAGCCAGCCAATCGCTCCAATCGCGATGAATAACGGAATCAAAGTGGTGATCGGCGCCACACGGTCCCGCTGCCAACCCGTCGTTTCAACGATCCATGTCGTAAATTTTGACGAAGGCTCATCCACCACCAGCGCAAACAAAATAACCAAAACCAGAAACGGCAAAGCGAACATGATATCGACAAAACGCATCATAACGGAATCGGCAATGCCTCCGACGTAGCCGGAGATCGCGCCGTAAATGACGCCGATCATCACCGCAACGCCGGTTGCGACAAATCCCACCAACAATGAAACCTGACCCCCATTGAGCACCCGCGAGAAAACATCCCGGCCGAGCTGATCGGTTCCAAACCAATACTCAGCCGTTGGTGCCGCAAACGCATCTTCCAGTTTGATTACAGTCGGGCTTTTCACAAACGGAAGAAATGGCCCGATAAAACATGCGATGACAATAATGCCTAGAATACCGAGGCTCACCAGCGCCGGTTTGTTTTTCGACAACCGATGCCACGCGTCCTGCCACAGCGAACTGCCCTGTGATTTTTTTACTATCTCATCTGACACGCAGGCAAGCTAGAGTAGCCCGCCTAGAATGCAGAGCATAATTTTCGCCATATTACAGATGTAGAAAAACCATGTTCAAGACCACTTATCTTTGTTTCCATTTCCTTCATGCGCGCTTTGATTTTTGATCTCGATGGCACTCTGGTGGAGTCGCTCCCCGGTATTGCGGCCTCATTGAACCGCGCGCTGATCCAACACGGACTTCCCGGCCAGAGCCATGCCAACGTCCGCAGCTTCATCGGAGACGGCGCGGTGAAACTCGTCCAGCGCGCTCTGGCAACCGTGTCCAGAATCGATCTCACTGATAGCATCTTGAAACATTTCGCAGCCGATTATGCGGTTTCATGGCCCGGTGGAACATCGGTTTACCCTGGGATGTTTGAGCTGCTCGCTGATCTTGAAGCACGCGGCATTCCTCTCGCCGTGCTATCTAACAAACCTCATGCCTTCACCGTGGAGATCGTGGAAAAACTTTTCCCCAACAGCCATTTCGTCGTGGTTTTAGGAAACCGCGAAGCCCTACCACACAAACCCGATCCCGCCGGTGCGCTGGAAATCGCCAAAGCGTTGGGGATCGCCCCAGAGGATTGCACGATCATCGGCGATTCGACCATGGATCTGGACACCGCCATAAACGCCAGGATGAAATCCATAGCTGTTACTTGGGGTTACCATGATCGCGAGCGGCTGAAGGAAGCGGATGTCATTGTCGAAACCATGGAGCAGCTCGCAGCGGCTTTATCTGAAAAAAGTTTACTTCATTATAAACCTTAGCCTTGCACCTGCGTTCATCGCTAGATCATGCTTTCCCCGTGTCCAAACACAAAGGGGCTGTAGCTCAGCCCCGATTTTATCGGGGGGCCGGTTTTAGAGCAGCCCCGACATCGTCGGGGTTGGTCGTGGGTTTAAACTTCGTAAACCTTAGCCTTGCACCGATGTTCAGCACTAGATCATTCTTTCTTCATCCAAATACAAATGGGGCTGTAGCTCAGCGGTTAGAGCAGGGGACTCATAATCCTTTGGTCGTGGGTTCAATCCCCACCGGCCCTACTTTCACAATCAGTAATTTACGGGGCCAGACCAACCTCAGAACACCCTGTATGGTTGACTTGATGATCTCGCGCTCTACGCTTCACATCATGATATTTCATTGCTTCTTCTTCGCCGGGCTTTTGGCAAGCACCGCGATGGCCGCCGAGGCTTGGCCACAATTCCGTGGGCCGACCGGCCAAGGAATTGCGAGCGGAGCCGGTCCGCTTAAATGGAGCAAGGATACCGGGATCGCGTGGAAAATGCCACTGTCGGCTCAGGGTTGGTCATCGCCCGTCATCGCCGATGGGAAAATCATTCTCACAGGCTCACGCAAAGACGGCGATGCCACGCATTTAACAGCTTTCGCTCTTGATGTCGCCACTGGCAAAACGCTTTGGAACATCGATCTATTCAAGCCCACTGCCGAGGAAACGGCGGCTCAGCACGGCAAGAATAGTCTGGCTAGTTCCACTCCGGTCATTGCAGACGGCATCGTTTATGTTCATTTCGGCCACATGGGTACCGCCGCATTGCGTCTCGCTGATGGCGAAGTGGTTTGGAAAAAACAGATTTCCTACAAACCGATGCACGGCAACGGCGGCTCGCCTATCATCGTCGGCGATTTGTTGGTGGTGAACGCGGACGCCGAGATCGATCCCACCATTGTCGCGTTTCACCGGAAAGACGGCACAATCGCTTGGCGCACCCCGCGCGACCAGAAAGTCCGCAGTGCTTTTTCCTTCAGCACCCCGCTCGTGGTCGAGACAGATGGCCGAAAGGAAATTCTCAGTGCGGGCAGCGGCATGATCGGAGCCTACGCGCCAGAAGACGGACGTCTGCTTTGGAAAGCTACTTACGGTGAGGGCTATTCGGTGGTTCCCCGGCCGGTTGTTGCCGAGGGCATCGCCTACGTAGCCACCGGCTACAACGTTCCCAAGCTCATCGCGATCCGTCTCGGCAAGGCCACTGGTGATGTTACAAAAACCCATATCGTATGGGAAGTCACACGCAGGATGCCGAAAACTCCATCGATGATCGCCACCCAAGGACAGATTTTGGTGCTTGATGACACCGGTGCACTCACCGGTCTGAACGCGAAATCTGGCGAGCCAGTCTGGAACGAAAAGCTCCCCGGAAATTTCTCTGCCTCGCCGATTCTAACAGGTGACACCCTCTACGCTGTCACCGAAGACGGAGTTTGTTATGTCGTGAAAATCTCTCCCGACGGAGCGGAGATTCAGTTCGAAACCGATCTTGCCGAGCGCACGCTTGCCTCTCCTATCCTGCTGGGTGGAGCTCTTTATCTGCGCACCGAAAAACACCTTTGGAAAATCACCGGCAAGTGATTTTCACCTAACTGATCCACGTTATGAAATCCAAGTTCATCGCAACCGTTCTCACGCTGGTGCTTTGCTCCTGTGGGGCGAATTCCTACCGCAGCGGCTTCGCCCAAGCCTCTTCGAATCTTCCTCATCCACCCACCAAAGCCGAAGGTCCATGGCTTGGCAAGTGGGTCAGCGAGGTCAACGGCCATAGCGGCCCACTGTGGTGCATCGTCCAACCTAGCCTCGAAGACCCCGGTAAATACGACTTCCGTTACCGCGCTGGTTGGGGTGTTTTGAAGTTCGGCGACTACACTCACACCGTCCCCACCAAGCTGGGTAAAGATGGCTCCCTCGCACTTTCCGGCGAAATGAAACTTCCCGGCGGCCTCGGAATCTATCAGGTCAAAGGCAAGCTAACTCGCGAAACATTCAGCGCCACCTATCAAAGCGCGAGCGACCACGGCACGATGTCTTTGAAGCGCCCCGTGCCCTGATTGCGCGGGCATGGTTCTCTTTAGACCGTTCCCGGCCGGCTAGCACCAGTGGATGTTGAGACAAGATGCTTCGTCCTTTACCTTCTGCCTGCTATGGATTCTCTTCAGCACATGCACGCGCTCTCGGCCTCTTTTTTCCTACAGATGGCGATCATCTTGGTTGTCTGCCGGTTGGTAGGAATAGCGGCGAAACGCATCGGGCAGCCACAGGTGGTAGGAGAAATGATCGCGGGCGTGATGCTCGGACCGTCCCTGTTAGGGTTGATCTGGCCGGGATCAACGGAGCTCATTTTCACCCAAGAATCGCGCGGCATCCTCTATGTGGGGGCGCAGCTTGGAGTGGGACTCTATATGTTTCTAGTGGGGTTGGAGTTCCGCACGGATCACTTCCGGAAAAGGGCGCGCAGCGCGGCATGTGTTTCGATCGCTGGCATGGTGGTTCCATTCATCCTAGGTGCATTGCTAGTGCTGTGGCTGATTGATGTGCCGGGCATCTTCATGCCGAAGGTTCGCTATCACGAGGGCGCTCTCTTCCTCGGCGCGGCCATCGCAATCACGGCGTTTCCGATGCTGGCGCGGATCATTTCGGAAAGGGGGCTTTCCGGCACACCCCTCGGCACCCTTACGTTGGCTGCGGGAGCCATCGATGACGCCGCGGCCTGGTGTGTGCTCGCCATCGTGCTGGCATCGTTCGGCGCATCGCAGCCACTGCAGATCGGTGGCGTAAGCATCGGCGCTGAGGTGATCGCGATCGGCGGATCGCTGCTATACGGCGCGCTGATGCTGACGGTGGGGAAAAAGCTACTCGCCGGTCTTGGACGCAAGGCCGAGAGGGACGGAGAAGTTTCCCATCCGATGATGGCCGTCACTCTGGCGCTTTTCTGTGCGTCGGCTTGGTATGCAGATATCATCGGAGTCCATGCGGTGTTCGGCGGGTTTATCCTGGGTATTTCGATGCCGCGCGGCGTTTACGCCGATGACATCCGCCGCAAGATCGAACCCTTTGCCGTGGTTTTCCTGCTGCCGATGTTCTTCACCTTCTCAGGCTTAAATACCAAACTGGATTTGCTGGTGGATCCGAGGCTGTTGCTGGTTGGCTTGGTGATCCTGATCGCCTCGATTCTCGGGAAAGGCGTCGCCTGCTGGGCCGCCGCGCGCCTCAACGGTGAGGACAATTCGACCTCGCTTGCCGTCGGCGCGCTGATGAATGCGCGGGGTCTGATGGAGCTGATCATCATCAATATCGGCCTCCAACACGGCATCATCGGCGAGGCGCTGTTTTCTATCCTCGTGGTGATGGCGATCGTCACGACGCTGATGGCATCGCCAGTGTTCGAGCTGGTTTACGGTCGGCGCATGAGAGCCGCTTCGGCGGAATCGAAGATATAAAGCAGCGGGGACTTCGCAGATGAAGCGTCCTTTCTCTTCATTCAAAAATCAAAAATTAACAATCATCAATCGTCAATGCCTTGAGAGCTTAGCGAACTTTCATTTCATGGCGTAGTTCTAACTGCCTAACGGATTACAATAGAGGCATTTAAAGCGCATTATCTAACATTTTATTAACTCTACATCGCGCGAAGATTTATTGACGATTGATGATTGTTAATTTTTAATTTTTGATCTGTAAGAAAATTCACATTCCCATGCCGCCAAAATTTTATTGGCGCTCCAATCAGTCCAGTAGCTCTTCTTTGGGTTCGGGCAGGAAGAAGGAAAGAATCAGGCTGACAAGATACACGCCGCAACCCACCGCCGCCGCTGTGTAGGCTAGCTTGGCCGGTGCTGCTGCCAAATCTGTGGTGGTGGCGAGAGTGGTGGTGATCCAAGCAAATGAGGTGCCGATCAGTCGGCCGCCGATGTTGGCGGCGAAGCTTTCGCCCGTGCCACGGAGATGCATGGGATAGACCCGTGGGAGGTAATTTCCCCAAAAGCTGAACTGCCCGACGGTGAGCAAGCCCGCGAAGAAGATGCCGATTTGCAAGGGCAGCAGTCCGGTTACGCCGCAGTAGGCGAAGACCAAAGGCATGACGATCAGGCCGGGAATAACAAACAAACGAAGCAGCTTGCGGCGGCTGATGATGATGACGGCCAGATACGCCAGCAAGAAGCGACCTACCAAGCCGCCGACTTCCTGGATCTTCGTGGTGTTCGCCGCGATGGATTGCTCCGCTTTTTTCCCGGCGACGATAGCGGCTTTTTTGATGACACCCGCAGGTTTCCCGGCATTCGCCTTGGCGGCGGCGGCCGAGGCGGCCTGCGAGGCGACCTTCACTTCCGGCAGACCCGGAATGATGCGTGGGATGTGCTGGATGGCTCCGAACGCGGCACCGTAGGCCATGGCAAACATCGCTGTAGTGACTAGCGTGGTGCGGCGGAGTTCTGGGGTGAAAAGCTCGCGAATACTGGGACGCTTGAGAGTGCCTGCGGCCTTTTTCTGCGCCCATGCGGGTGACTCGGGCAGGAAGGGGCGGATGATGATCAGCGGGATGGCGGGAATCACACCGGACATAAGAGTATAGCGCCAAGCGGCATTCTCGTCCCCCACCGTTCCTCCCCCAAACAGGCCACTGAGGAAATCGGGCAGATGAATCGCAGGAAAGCTGCCGGAATATTTTACGCAAATGCCGTATGCCACTGCCACCATCAGACCACCGATGGATGAAAACGCCTGCGTGTAGCCGAGCACTTTCTCTCGCTGTTTCGGATCGGGAAAAAGCTCGGCAAGCCATGCCACCGCCGCGACAAACTCGACGCATACGCCGATGAAAACCAGGCAGCGGAAGAACAACAGCATCTCCACACTCGTCGAGTATCCGGCCGCGAAGGCTGAAAAAGCATAAAGCAAAATACTCCACGTCAACACCCGGCGACGCCCCAAGCGATCTGTTAGATACCCGCCCAGCAACCCGAAGATGCCGCCCGCGATGGCCGGGATGAAAAACAATTTCCCTATCCAACTGTTGAACTCCGGCGACCCCGGCGCCGCGCCGATGAGTTCCTGTAAGGCAGGCCCGACGATCAGCGGCAGCATCAGCAGTTCATAAATATCGAAGGCGAAACCCAAGGCGGCGATGACGCAAATCAGCCATTGGGTGCGAGTGAGCTTGAGAGCGGACATGAGTAAGAATTGTTGTTGTGTTGTTTAAATCATCACGCCGCACAGCGGACAAGCCTTTTGGAGACTCTTTAAAGGAGACAGGGCTCCCATTTTAACATTTAGGTTAAACAGGAAGAACCCTGCGTGTGGTTGGAAGAATGGATTGACGATTGATGAGTGACGAATGTTGATTTTTGATTTAGAAGATCTTTTACCCTGCATCGGCGGTTCTGGTGCTGCTTACGAAGATGGAAATCAGTTCGTCGCATTCTTGTATCGACGCAACGACGCCTTCACCAGTGATCATTCGTTTGCGCGAAGCAATCTTGAGCCAGATCATTGTTTCTCTCAATTCTTTCAGAGAAATCTTCATCTTATGTATGAAATCTTTTCTTGATTCAGCACTACGTGCTTCACCGTAGTTTGGTGCCGGAGATGTTCCTGATCGTATCAACTGACCAGAAACATGATTACCTGCTTTTGAATTAGGTAAAGCTTCCGTGACGTCAATAATCGCTACTGCAAAATCTATCAGCCGATCTTCAAGTTCTTGGGGGGACAATTTCTTCATTCAAAAATCAAACCTCAACAATCATCAATCGTCAATCAAACCGAATGATCCTAACTGCTTGGACGGAGTGCAACGCAGTCAATCAAACCGAAAGAGCCCTGCTTAATTTTAAATAACGGATTGACTCCGTGTCACTATTCCGGTGCCGGCAGGTCTGTTGATGGCGCGGCAGTCGCAGCACCCAATTTGATTGGGATTTCCGTTCCGTCCGGGGTGATAATTTTGGCGGATGACAGTTTAGGCATAACGGACCCGCCGCTTTGCTCCATGGTCATGACGAGTTTGCCCTCGCCTTTCGGTCCTTTGAGACCTTGGGTGATTTCCGTCACGCTCTTGCCGTTGACATTACTCGTCGATTGCTGCTGGGTACCGCTTTGTTCCACAGGTGTTCCGAAGGCTTCGATGACTTCGGGAGCCTGCATCGTTTCTTCCGCGGCCTTAGCAAGATTCATCATGTCGCCGAAGAAGCCCTTGCCCGATTTATAGGCCATAAAGGTCCCGATACCCAACACTACTGCGATGATAGTCAGGCAGCCGCAGCCTCCGAGAAGCCACTTCTTGGTCGAGCTTTTCTTAGGTTCCGGATTCAGTTGGTTGGAGTCGTTGGTATTCATCGCCGCGAGCATAGCTCTACAGAACACTTTGCCAAGATTTCATTTGGCGACGATGACTCGCTCCCTCCATTTGAGCGTGCAATGTTAATATGCGGCACCTGGTACCATTTAGTGAAACTCGATGCCCCATGCCGCCCATCACTTTAACCCAAACAGCACCGACTTTCGGTAAGCAATCCAGGCGCAGGAGGTGGCGGTGAGGAGAAACAGGATGGCCAGAGCGGTGATCCAGGCAAGGGAGGTGAGCAGGCCGGTGGCGGGTAGGGCTGGGAGGACGGAGATGATGGCGGCGATGAGGCCGATACCGATGGCCCAGAGGATGAACTGTCGGGTTTCTCGGACGATGAGGGAGCGGATGATTTTCCGTGAAATGCCGATCTGATGGAGTTGTGTGAACTCGTGTTGGCGTTCTGCTAGATTGCGGGCGGTGACGATGCCGAGGCCGGCGGCTCCGAGGATCACGCCGAGGCCGCCGAGGACGTTGAAGATTGAGATGTAGGTGTTTTCCACACTGTTGAATGCGGCGAGGCGCTCGGTGGTGGTGGTGACGGTGGCTCCTAGGTCGGTGAGGGCGCGTTGGAGAATGTTTCGGTTTTCTGTTAGATCGTTGGTAGTTTCGGCGAGGAAAAGCTGATAGCCTCCGGTGGAGGGGTAGCGTTCGAGGTAGCGTTGTTCATCGACGATGAAGCTACCTTGGAAAACAGAAGCTGTTAGAGTTCCAGCGATTTCAAGTGGGAAGGTATTGCCCTGTTCATCGGTGTAGTCGATGCGGTCGCCGGGCTTTTTTTTCAGAACCCACATGAGGGTGGTTTCATCGATGAAGGCGCGGATGGTATCGCCTTCGCGAAGGGATTTCCAAGTTGGTTCGATGCCGGGGGCGGTGGATTTGATGGTGAAGGAACCACGTTGTTCGAGGGCGCTGGTATCGGTGGCGAGAAGGCGAGGACGAGAGACGGAGTTGAGGTTGAAGCAAGAGGCGTCGTCGCCGGTGCCGATGCGGAAAGGGAGGATGTCACCGAGTTTTCCGCGTTGGTCGCCGAGGTTGAGGATGTCGGCGGTGGAGTCTGAGGCGGAACTGCGGTGGACGGGAGTGGTGGTTTCGATCCAGAACGCGAAACCTCCGGAGGGAGCGGAGCGTTTCTGCCAATCGCCGCCTCCGTGTTTTTGGAAAGCGGTGACGGAGACGACGAGGAAAAGTCCGGCGGCGAGACTACCGACAACGACTAACGAACGGGTCGGGCGGCGGGAGATGTTGAGTCGGGCGAGGTGGGCGATGGTTAGAGAAGAACTGGAGCGAGATGTTCCAGCCACGCGGAAGAGCGCGAGGCCGGCGATGAGGAAGGAAAATCCAGCGAGGAAAAATGCGCCTTGAGTACCGATCATTTTCGATCCCAACAGTGCGGCAACACCCATGATGGCCGCTGCGGGGGCGATCCAGCGAGCGCGTGATTTCCCGCTGCGTAGGATTTCCTCGCTACCGGATTCGAGGCGCAGGCTGGCGGAGCGTTTCGCTTGGCGGCGGGTGACGAACCAGATCGTGATCATCATCAGGAAGATGAAGCCGATGATGCCGCCGCCGATGGATGCCGGGGCGGCGTGGAAGCGGAACATGCGATCATCACCTCGGTTCCAAATGGATTCGAGAAATAGCAGCAAGCCACGGGTGTAGGCGAAGGCGAGCAGTGCGCCGAGCGCGCTTCCGATCGTGACGACGACCAAGCCTTCGAGCAGACGCCAGCGGAGAATTTTTTTCGCGGGAATGCCAAGTGCGGCGAGCAGGCCGGACTCGTGGTTGCGTTGCTCGACATTGAAGCGGAACAACATGGCTGTTAGAGCGACGGCGGCGAGGATGAGGAAAAACGACATGCTCAGGAACAGGCTGGCGATATCGACGGGAGAAGATGCGGCGCTTGCGCTTTCGGTGGCGATGTCGCGGATCAGCAAGCCAGCGTCGGCGGGAGTGAGGGTGTTGAGGATTTTAGTTTCTAACTCGGGGATAGAAATTTGCTCGCTGCTGATTCTGAGCGAGGTGGCGTTGCCCCAACGGTTGCTCCACATGGCGCGAGCGGCATCGTGGGTAATGAAGGCTTTGGGCGTGCCGCGATGGTCATCCCAATAGGTTTCGTCCTTATCGCGAATACGGCTGAGATCGAGTGGGAGGCCGGAAGTCCAGTCGGCGGAATTGTCAGCTTCGGCGATGCCCGGGAAATCCGGCATCCAGAGTTTGTCGGCAGCAGCTCCTTCGAGCGGGACGATGCTATGGACGCGGAACGTGGAGGATTTCTCGATGAGTTGATTGCCGTTGCCGAGTGTGAAATAGCGGAGTGTGACGGTGTCGCCGGGCTTGGCGGCGAGGTCTTCGGCTTCCCAGGAATTGAGGACGATCTGGTCGGGCGCGAGATCGTCGGGGACAAAAGATACGGCGGCGGGGTCGATGCCGGTGACCATCGAGTAGGGTGTCTCCTTGCCGTTAGCGGCGATGGTGTTAGCGAGGTAGGTGAGGACGGGGCGGGATGAAGGAAGGAGAGTGCGGAGTTTTTCCTCGATGAGAGTGGGGAGGAAAATGCGGTCGGTGCGGATCTCGGTGGCGCTAGAAAGCGGGACATCTAACAGGGACAGTCCGTAATCGGCGAGTTGGGCGGATTTGCGGATGCGAGCGGTGGCTTCATCCGTGGTTAGATTTTCCTGAAACAGCAGGAGGTTCGCGCTGTCAGGTCGCTCGATTGCGGCGGCGAGAGCTTCGATGGGGAGAAAAATGGCCGGTGCGGGGAGTTGCGTGGCTTGGAGATTGAAGCGACCCATGGCGTCGTCCTCGCGGATTTCGGCAACGGTGCCGCGGATGGTGATGAGTTCCTCGGGTTCGCCGGAAAGCGGGGCGTCGCGAGAAGCGAGGCCGGGTTTTCCAAGACGGATGACAAGCGTATCGCCGAGCGAGAGATCGAGGGTGCGGGCGAGTTCGCGGTTGATCGCCCAAGAGCTTTTATCGAGGGCGGGCGGGTTTATATTTCCGGGAGCGAATTTCCAAAACTCCGGAGTGACGCCGAACAGGTTGACTTGGCCGGTCGAGCGGCCGGACGGGGTATCGACTTGGCTGCGGAGTTGGAGAACCGGAGCGGTGCCGGGAAGGTCGTTCGCAAGACGGGCACGGAAGAAATTTTCGCCACCGGCTAGGACGAGGGTGGTGCGGCCGGTGCGTTGTTCAGCGATCTGGCGAAGCGTGGATTTCACGGAATCCCCGGCGAATAGCGCGCCTAACAGAACCATCGCGCCGAGGGCGGAACCTAACAGAACGCCGAGGTAAGCGCTGCGGTAATGCCGGAGGCCGCGGAGGATGAAAGCTGAGGAGGTCATGAGGAACGAGTTAGGGAGAAGGGGTCAGGAGTCATAAAAAATCATTCTGAATGATCCTCTGGCTCCATGAGATCCTGTGAAGGCCGACGGATTGCGAGCACCCGAACCTCGTCGCCTTTGATCTGGTAGAGAATACGGAATGCGGAATGGTTTTTTCCTGAGAGCAGGCAGCGGATCTCGACAGGGAAGGCGGCGGATTCCCTTGCAAGTGCATGTCGTTCCGGTGCGATTTCAAGTGATTTGATGGCGTTGATGATGCGGGTGCGCCACGCTTCCGCACCTTGCGGAGAGCGTTCCCGGATCCATAGAAAATGGTCGCGAAAATTCTCATCCGCTGGATCAGTGATGATTACTCGGTGGAGCATTTGCGGTCAGAGTGCTTCCCACCCGAGAATCGATTCGGACAAAGGTTTTGAACGTCCCGCCTCCGCAGCCTCGAGGCCGATCCTAATCGCCTCGATGCTATCGAGATATTCGGCGGCAACGGACAAGCGTTCGTATTCCTCGGCCGGCATCACCGCGAGGCTGGGGCGGCCATGTTGGGTGAGAATTTCCGCCCGCTTGGTTAGGCGAATTCGGGCGGTATGCGCGCTGGCATTACGGACGAAATCTGAAATGGGATGAATCTCGTTAATTCTAAGATCAAGTGGCACAGCCGTAGTAAAACATGAATAGAATCAGATTTAAAGATGAATTTTCACTACTTCTTGTCAGTGGAGCTTGCCGTTTCTCAGCTCGAAGGTTTTTCCCATGCGCTTCGCGATGGCGAGGTTGTGGGTGACGACGATGAGGGTGACTCCGTGGTCGCGGTTGAGGGCGAGGAGGAGGTCGGCGACGGTGTCGGCGGAAGCGGGATCGAGAGAGCCGGTGGGTTCATCGGCGAGGATGAGTTTGGGGCGGTTGATGAGGGCGCGGGCGACGGCGGTGCGGAGTTTTTCGCCGCCGGAGAGTTGCCACGGAAGGTGGTGGAGGCGGCCGGAGAGACCGACGCTTTCAAGGAGTTTTAGCGCACGTTTTTCTGTGTCGTCGGCGGATTCCTGCCAATCGCCGGCGAGGCGTGGGACTAGGACGTTTTCGAGAACGTTGAGCTGCGGAAGAAGATGCTGTTGTTGAAAAATGAAACCGAGCGAGTGGTTGCGGAAAGCGGCTGCCTGTTCCTCCGAGAAGGTGGAAATATCCTGATCGCCAATCGTGATCGAGCCGGAGGTCGGTCTATCCAAGGCGCCGAGAAGATTGAGAAGCGTGGATTTCCCGCTGCCGGAAGGGCCGACGATGGCGGCGGTTTCTCCGGCGGCGAGAGTCAGGTCTAGGCGGTCGAGAACCTGGATGGCTTCTCCTGGGGTTTCGTAGGTTTTGGAGAGGTTAAGAACGGAGATCATGATCGAAGAGGGGTTTGGGGCAAGATGCCCAACAACGGTTATCTTAGAAAAGAATTGGAACCACGGATGAACACAGATTCACACGGATAAACAGTAAGATATAAGTTCTTTATAAATTTCTTACAATCCGTGTACATCCGCGTCCATTTAACGAAAGGATTTAATTTTTGTTGTTCGTCCATGTCCGCTTCGCTCCCATTGTGGTTCATATTTCTTTAGTTTTATTGGAGAATATTCCAGCGTTTGGCTTTGACCTCGAAGGTGGGGAGAGTGCCGGTGGGCACGGCGGTGACGGGGATGCGGAGGGTGAAGACGGAGCGGAGTTTTTGGGAGAGCGCGCTCGCGGTTTCTGTGGAGGACTCGACTGTTAGATGGATCTCGGCAAGAGCTGGGCGTTGGTCGATTTCCACCTGATACTCGGCGATGTCAGGAAATGAGCGAACGATGGCATCGATAGAACTCGGATAGATGTTGATGCCACGGATCACGATCATGTCGTCGGTGCGACTGAGAACGCCACCACGGAGGGCGAATTGTTCTTCGTGTGCGACGGGCATGACGAGGTCGCCTGTGCGGTAGCGAAGCAGAGGCGAGCCGTAGCGGCCAAGGGTGGTGAGGACGAGTTCGCCGGTTTCTCCCAATGCAGTAGGAGTGCCGTTGGTGGGGTCGATGACTTCGCAGAAATAGGAGTCATGCCGTAGTAAGAGAAGATCACGATCGGTCTCCGAACTAACAGAGACTGGGCCGATCTCGGTCATGCCATGGTGATCGTAAGCGTGAGCCTGCCATGCGGTTTCAATGCGTTGGCGGACTTCGAGGATGCTGCCGCCGGGTTCACCGCAGACGATGATTTTCTTGATGCCCAGTGAAGAGACCGGGAGCTTCATTTTTTCGCCTACCTCGGCGAGACGCAGGGCGTAGGTGGGTGTGCAGCAGAGGATGGTCGAGTGGCTTTGCAGCAGCAGTTGAAGGCGGTCTTCCGAAGAAAGCCCGCCACCGGGAACGGCGCGGATGCCCATGCGGGTGGCCGCTTCGAAGCCCGCCCAGAAGCCGAGAAACGGACCGAACGAGAACGGAAAAAAAGCGGTGTCGCCGGGCTTTACGCCTGCGCCGCGCCAGACCCATTCCCAGTTGTCGAGGATCCATGTCCAGTTGTCGGGATCGTCAAGCCAGATGAGGGGTTTGCCGCGGGTGCCGCTGGTTTGATGAAAGCGGTGATAGTTAGAAAGCGGGAAGGTGTGGGTTGTGCCGTAGGGCGGGTGCTGTTCACGATTCGCGGCGAGTTCGTCCTTGGTGGTGAAAGGGACACGCTCGGTGAAATCGGAGAGGCTGGTGAATTTTCCGGGCGCTCCAAGTTTTTCGGCGTAGAAACGGTTCGCCGGCAGGATGGCGTGGATCAGGTCATTGAGTTTCTGGAGCGAAGAAGACATAGGTCCTATAAATCCTATAAGTCGTATGTTAGGGCTTCTCAGCGATTTTCGGCGGCGGTGCTGAAGACGGTTTGTATTTGGTGACCATGAAGCCACCGAGTGCGGCGAGCAAAATTCCCAGGATGAACGGGATTGGGATGGCGGAGAATCCTCCTTTGGGCGGATGCATCGCGATGCTGACGATCGCATTCACGATGGGCGCTCCGGCAAAGATAATCGACATGACCGAGACCGCGACGATGGCGGGATTCATCCCTGCCTTCGCGCCCGATCCCATCGCAAGCAGAACGAAGAACGCACCGATGGCTCCAAGGATCCCTGCGAAAAGTGAAATCCACATGCCTTTTTGCGGCATGTTCCAATTCATGTTTTTCGAGGCTAACAGAATAACCAGCGGAGCAAGGACGGCGGTGAGGAAATAGGCGATGCCAACAAACAGGAACGCCTTGTAACGGCCGAGTAGTGGATCCTTCATGCCGACTTGGCCGGCGTGGAGAAAAATTCCGTAAAGTCCCCAACAGGCGACGGTGACAAGTGCGAGAGAGAACCAGTTCATGGATTTCATTTAGTAAGAAGTTTCAAGTGATCAGTGCGGAGAGCTTTTGAGCGAGGGTGGGTGGGAGCGGGACGGCTTTGATGCCTTCCGGGGTGATGGCTACGTGGGCGGCGGAGATTGAGCCTTCTGCGATGAGTGTATCTTCGCGGGTGATTTCAAAGCGATAGCGGACGGAGCGGTTGCGGACTTCCGCGATGAACAGTCGGATGGTTAGGAGATCGCCAAAACGCGCGGGCGAGCGGTAGTCGCAGGTGGCGTTGACGCGTGGCCAGCCGGTTTCGAGGCCGTCGAGCAGGCCGTGGAGTTCGTGATCGAGACTGCGAACGAAGGCGTGCTCGCAGGTTTCCATGAAGCGAAAAAAGTTGGAGAAATGGACGATGCCCGCCATGTCGGTTTCGTAAAACTCGACATGGCGTTGTATTTCAAAGGCGGGCTTGCTCATGGAACGAGTGGTGTGGCGAGGTGGAGAAATCGGTCACGCATGGCTCCTATGCTATAGGATTGCTCGGCAGCATGGCGACCTTTTTCACGGAAAGATTGGAGGGCATCCGGGTTATTTAGCAGTTCCAGCCAAGTTGCGGCGAGAGCGCGGGTATCTCCGGGCGGGACGAGAGCGCCAGCTCCGCTATTTGTGATGATTTCAGTAAACGAGGATGCATTGGGCTGCACGACGGGCAAGCCGCTGGCCATGGCTTCTAACAGATAGAGGCCGAAGGCTTCCGGATAAATTGCGGGGACGGAGAAGAGGGTCAGCGAGGAGAGCATGCTGGCTTTTTCCTCGCGGGAAATGTTCGGCGACCAAGTGACCTGATCGCTTAGCCCAGCGGTTTCAAGTTGCTGTTTGAGCTCTGCGATGAGTGCGGAATCGCCCGCGGTGGCAGCACCAGCAATGTGCAGACGGGCGTCGGGGTGTTTGAGGGCGATGCGGAGATGAATGAAAGCCTCGACCAGATCTAACAGACCTTTTTCCCGTATCATGCGGGCGAGATAACCGATGACGGGAGGCGAGGATGGGCGCGGTGATAAGTAACCTTCGAGGTCGATGCCGTTGGGCATGATTTCGATGCGGAGATCGGGCGCATTGAGGCGCTCCCGCATGAGGTCGGCATAAAACTGACTGGGAGCTACGAGCAGATCCGCGTCTTGGAGGCGATCGCGCAGTTCTTGCCAGCAAGAGGATTTGAACGGCTCGGGGAGCCCGTCGAGGAAGCTGTCTTCGCCTTGAAAACAACAGATAATTTTCACACCGAGGCGCTGCTTGAGCTGGCGGATCATGCCGGCTTGGAGAGCGGTTCCCAAGCATAGGATGTCGGGTTTTTCGATGGCGAGCCAGTCGATGAGTTTATCGAGCTCCTTGCCGAAGTGACTGCCCTCGATGCGGAGCATGGCCAGCGTCATCGCGCCGTGGACGCGGGCGGAAGTCATGTGGCTGCGCTTGGCGGCGAAGCGGAGAAGTTTGGTGTTGTTCAGCAAATCATCAACCCAGCGCGGGGTGTGCCGGAAAACTGAGAGGTTCTGCTGGAGATACACATTGATGCCACCGAAGAAGATGGGGTTTTGCTCCTGCGGTAGCATTTCCTCATCAAGCTGAAGCGGAAGATACATCGGCAGCAGGGAAACCTGATGACCTGCGGCGAGCAGCGACTTCGCAAGCGCGTTATCACGCATGCAGGCTCCGCAATAATAAGATCCAGTGCCGGGAGTGAGGAAGGCGAAGTTCATGCTGGAGACTCAAGACTGAAAGACAGAAGACTAGAACCCACGGACTGAGTTTCTACACAAGGAATAAAACCTGAACAAATAATGAAGAGAACCACAATGGGAGCGAAGCGGGTGCTCTACCGTTTCAGACTACGACAGGGACGCGTCCGTAGTCGAGGGGTTCGGGCAATTTCGCGAAATCGGCGATGGCGCGGGCGAGGTCGGTGTAGTCCTGGCCTTCGACGTTGCCAATGAGGACATCGGTGAGTTTCGGGCGGAGATCGGGGTATTTGCGGATGAGTTTAGCGAAGCTGAAGTCTTTGTCGTAAAAAGCATAAACGATGCGACGCATGGTTTCGATGTGGCCGCAGAGTGTTTCTCCATAATGGGCGAAGGCGGCGGCGGAGGTATCGCCTTTTTCGAGGGCGGCGTGGGCGGCATCGGCGGCCATTTCACCGGATTTCAGGGCAAGGAAAACACCGGAGGAGAAAACGGGATCAAGGAAAGCGAAGGCGTCGCCGACGAGGACGAGTCCATCGTTGGCGCAGTGTTCGGCGCGGTAAGAGTATTCGCCGGTGACCCAGTATTCGCCGAATTGTGTGCCGACGGAGAGGTGGTCTTTGACCCAAGCGTTGTTTTCGATTTCGCGGGCGTAAATTTCGGCAGGATCGCGGGTTTCACCGGGTTTGAAAAGGTAGTCGCGTTCGGCGACAATGCCGGAGCTAACAACTCCGTTGCGCAGCGGGATGTTCCAGAACCAGCCGCCACCCGGGAGGTAGGCGATGGTGGTGGCGCCTTCTTCGAGGCCGCTGTCACGTTTGGCATCCTGATAGAGCGTCCAGATGGAGACTTTGTTGAGTTGGGGATCGCGATTACGGGTGCCGTGTTTCCGCTGAAAGAGCGCGTCGCGGCCGGTGCAATCGAGGGTGATTGGGGCGGTAACTTCAAATGGATCCTCATCGCCAGTGCGGGCGCGGATACCGTTGATGCGATCGCCGTTTTTGAGAAATTCGAGGGCGGTGGTGTTTTCGCGGACTTCGACGCCCTTGGAGCGGGCGTTGTCGAGGAGCATGAGGTCGAAGTCCTGGCGCTCGACTTGCCAGGTTGTGGCCGCGGGATGATCGAAGTGTTGGAAGAAGTAAAAGGGTGCGGAGACGCTCCCGTCGATGGAGGCGAACTGAACGCTGTGTTTACGAGTGAACCCGATTTCCGCCATGCGGTCGATGACACCGAGACGATTCAGGGTGAACCAGCAGAAGGGCATGAGTGACTCGCCGACGTGGTAGCGGGGGAAGGTGGTTTTCTCGACGAGGAGGACGCGGTGGCCTTTCTCTGCAAGGAGAGTCGCGGAGGTGGTGCCGGCGGGGCCGCCGCCGATGATGATCGCATCGTATTGCATGGGAGATTGAGTATTGAGTATTTCAGTGAGGAAGGATTTCGAGAATGCGGGCGAAGACCTTGGATTCATCTCCAACCAATTGATTATAGCGTCCAAATAAGATTTTTCCAGAGGGAGATTGTAAAAAAATGCTTTCGAGTTTCTGGCTAGGTATAGTGAAGAAGCCTTGGGGTTCGCTATGGAAGCGGAGGCCGGAGGTGGTGAGGATGGTGCCTAGGGGGGTATCTCCGGCGAGGATGCGGGGGCGGAGTTCGGGCGGGAAAGAGTCGAGGAGGATCTCGATCACGCCGTATTCGACGGTGGTGCCGGAGGAGGAGGCGTGGAGCGTGACTTCGCGGAGGTAGATTGAATCGTTGAGCTGCGAATGCAGGACGGTGAGTGAGATGGAATCGCCATGGAAGGCGGCGAGTTCCGAGGTCATGTCGTGATCGTGGACAAGAAGTTTCTGATAGGGCTGCGGGACTTCATTTGCAGGTATCCAAGACAGCGGCACCGCCCCGAGGTGGGAGGTGGCGAGGATGGGGTTGAGTTCTGTGAGAAGTTTGGGAGCCTGCATGATTTGTTCTGAAAGAGTAATTTAACCACAGATGGACAGGATGAACGCAGATGAACAGGGAGATGATTTAACCGACGAAAAACCAATTTTATAACCACGAAAATCACGAAGCACACGAAAGGAGAGAGGATTGCACGAGTTTCTCCCACTACTCTTTGATGATAAAGTATTCCCATTTTTCATCTTAAATTTTTGTGTGTTTCGTGGTTCTAACTTTTGGATTTTTGAATGGGAGAAATTGTTAGACGATTTTATCGGTGTGGTGGTGAGGGAGGAAGAAGTCGTGGAGGAGGTTATCGACGCAGAGGAGTCCGTCGCGGGTGAGGTGGATGGCGGCGCTCTCGATTTGGAGGAGGCCTTCGGATTGGATCTGGGCGAGCGGAGCGGCAAAGCGTTCGAGGATGTTGATGCCGAATTTCTGTTGGAAATAATCGGCTTTCACGCGGCCGAGTTTCATTTGGAGAATGAACTCGCGGATCATGCGTTCCTCTTCGGTGGTTCTGAGGGCGCGCTTGGTCGGCATGCGACCCGCAGAGATGGCGGCATCGTAGTCGTCAATTTCCGTCAGATTTTGATAATGGACACCTTTGGCATGAGAGAAAGAGGCGACGCCGAGGCCTAACAGATCGGCTCCGCCCCAGAGGGAATCGCGATAGATAAACTTGGTGCGTTCGGGATTTTTCACAGCGGTGTATCCGGAGGAGATCGTGTAGCCATTGGCTTCGAGTTCGGCGAAGGCTTCCTTGACCCAGCGGCGTTTGGTTTCCCAATCTGCGATGGGAGCGACGAGGCTTCCGCTGGCTTTCATGTCCTTGTAGATGCCGGTGTTGTAAGGCACTTCCATCTGATAGATCGTGACGGAGTCGGGGGCGAGCTCGAGAGTTTTGGCGATGTTATTCTGCCAGTTTTCATCGGTTTCTTCGAGCATGCCGGCGATGAGGTCGATGTTGACTTGATCGAAATTTTCGGCGCGGGCGCGTTCGTAAGCGCGCCAGACTTCTTTGGTGCGGTGGGCACGGCCGTTGATTTCGAGAATACGATCATTGAAGTTCTCAATCCCGAGGGAGAGTCGAGTGACGCCGATGTCCTTGATGGCGGTGAGCTTGCCGGGATTGAGGGTTCCGGGTTCGCATTCGAATGCGACTTCCTCGGCCGCGTCCCATGGGAGCAGGGCTTTCATTCTGTCTGTTAGATCGACGAGTTGTGATGCGGATAGGTAGGACGGAGTGCCGCCGCCGAAGTAGATGAAGTGCGGTTTGCGGCCTGCGATGAGCGGCTTGCGCGCCATCATTTCCAGCTCGCGGACGGTGGAGTCGAGGTAGTGCTTGATCTCGTCGGCGTTCTTGTCGGTGTAAACGCGGAAGTAGCAGAAATGGCAGCGCTTGCGGCAGAAAGGGATGTGATGATAAAGGCCAAGCGCAGGTGGTGTGCCTTCATGGGGAGCGGAGTAAGCCTCCTCGACCGCAGCTGCCTGATCATCGGTCCAGAAGGAAAACGGCGGATAGTTCGAGATGAAATAATTACCCGCGCGGGTGCCGTGCGATGGGGGTGGATTCGAAGTGGTTTCTGGCATGGTGATGAGAGTCAGGAATTGGTGGGATCATTTACCCGATATCACATAAAGGGTGCCTTTGCCACCTGTTATGATGATGCGGCCTTGAGCGTATACGGGCGAAGCGGTGAGATCTTCTCCTAAATCGAGGCGCCAAAGCTCAGTTCCATCGGCTGGGTTGGCGGCGTAGAGGCGGCCATCGCTCGAGCCGAAGACGATGCCGTCGTCAAAGGCGATGGGCGAGCTGCCGATCCGACCGCCGGTTTTGAAAGTCCATGCACTGGTGCCGTCGCTGCGTTTGATGGCGTGGAGGGATTTGTCGCGCGAGCCGATATAAACATTTTTGTCATCGACGGCTGGAGCGGTGAAAAAGGGAAATTCGTTAGCTTGGTAGACCCAGGAAAGTTTTTTCGCATCCGCCTCGGCGGCGACGAGTTGGTTGGCGTGATTGCCGCAGTAAACCGTGGTGCCAATGGTGGCGACGGAATTGGTGATTTGAGCATCCGTGTCGATTTTACTCACGAGCGATCCGTCGGCGAGATTGAGAATATGAATCACCTGGTCGCAACCGCCAAAAGCGATGAGTCGTCCATCGATGACTGCGGGTGTGCCGTTGATAAAGTCTTTGGTTGCGTAAGTCCATACGACGGAGCCATCTTCTGCGCGCAGGCAGCGGGTGATTCCGTCATAGCCATTCACGAGGACCCATACGCCCGAACCATCGGGAGCGTTAACCAAGTTTGCGGCAGAGGGAAATTTGTCGCCGCCCTCGACAGCCCACAGTTTTTCGCCGGTCTTGAGATCGAGCGCGTAGAAATGCTTGTCGCCCGAGCCGACGAAAACTTTTTCGTTAGAAATCGCGGGTGCGGCCTGGATCGTATCACCGGTTTCCATTTTCCAGCGTAATTTCTGGGTCTCGAAATCGATGCAGTAAAGAATGCCC